>JALDXK010000692.1:0-3385 GCA_032155105.1 Acidobacteriota bacterium | reverse complement strand
GTGGGCGATTCTGGAGACCAACGGCTTCGAAGTGATCGAGGCCGAGGATGGGATTGCCGCTCTCGAGAGTTACTTCGTCGCGAAGCCCGACCTCGTGCTCCTCGACCTGGTCATGAAGGGCATGTATGGGCTCGAAGTGCTGCAGAAACTACGCGAGATGGACCCGTCGGCGAGGGTGATCGTCGTGTCGGCCGACGTGCAGACCTCGTCGCATGAACTCGTGACGCAGGGCGGCGCCGCCGGATTCCTGGTCAAGCCCGTCGACGCCAACGAGGTGTTGAGCCTCGTCCGCCAGACGCTGGGAAATGAGACGTAAATGGAATTGAATGCGGTTCAGCACGATGCGCTCGTCGAGCTGCTGAACATCAGCTTTGGCCGCGCCGGCGCGTCGCTCTCGAAGCTGACGCACCAGCGTGTGCTGCTCGACGTGCCCAACGTGGCGATTCACCCGATCACGCATCTCAACCAGTCGCTCGGCCGGCTCGTCGACGAGCGCGTCGCCAGCGTCCACCAGGTATTCAGCGGGCCGGTGGCCGGCGATGCGTTGCTGCTGCTCGATCCGATCGCCGCCGCCACCCTCACCGAGCTGCTCACGGACGTGCCCTCGCTGTCGATGGATCTCGATCCGTCCACGCGCGAGGTCTTTACCGAGGTCGGCAACATCGTCCTCAACGCCTGCATCGGCACCTTCGGCAACATGCTCGGCGTGCCGGTCTCGTTCTCGGTGCCGGACGTCGACGTCACCACCATGACGAGCGTGCTCGATCGCATGATGGAGACCGGCGACGCGTTCCGCTACGCCCTGGTCGTGACCGCCGGGTTCCGGCTGCGCGATTCGGCCGTCACCGGCTACGTCGTGATCGTGCTCACCGTCCAGTCCCTGAAGCGCCTGCTCGACGCGTTGGATCGGTGGCAGCGGCTGCAAGGCTGATCGGCATGCCCATCCAGGATCGATCATCGATCGACGCGATGGCCGGCGCGATGCTGCGCTGGCTCGACGAGCACGCCGCGGGCGGCATCATTGCGACCGATTGCGACCTCATCATCCGCAGCTGGAACCGGTGGCTCGTGGCCGCCACCGGTCTGGCCGCCGCCGACGTCATCGGGCGGCCGCTCTTCGACGTGGTCCCGTCGTTCGTCGAGCGCGGGCTCGACGCCCATTTTCGCGACGCGCTCGAGGGGCAGATCAAGATGCTGTCGCACACGCTTCACCGCTACGTCGTGCCATGTCCGCGGCCGGGCGGCGAGTTCATGCCGCAGAAAGGCCACATCGGCCCGCTGACCGACGGCGACCGCGTGCTCGGCACTATCACGGTCATCGAGGATATCGGCGATCGCCTGGCGACGGAGAACCAGTTGCGCGCGCAAATCACCGTCGCCGAGCATGCGCGGTTACAGGCCGAAAGCGCGTCGCGGGCCAAGGATGAGTTCCTGGCGACGCTCTCGCACGAGATTCGCACGCCGCTCAGCGCCGTGCTGGGCTGGGTACACCTGCTGAAGGCGCGCGAGCCCGACATGGACACCGTCAAGCGCGCCATCGACGTCATCGAACGCAACGCCCAGTCGCAGCTGACGCTGATCAGCGACATGCTCGACATGGCGCGCATCTCGAGCGGCAAGGTGCGGCTCGAGATGGCCAACGTCAACATGGTGCCGGTCGTGGCCAGCGCCATCGACGCGGTGCGACCCACCGCCGATCTCAAGGGTATCCGCCTGGTCACCGATCTGCCCGTCGGCATGGTCGGGGTCAGCGGCGATGCCGATCGCCTGCTGCAGATTGTCTGGAACCTGCTCTCGAATGCGGTGAAGTTCACCGGATCGGGTGGGCTGGTCGTGATTGCGCTGCGGGCCGACAACCGTGGCATGCACTTGACGGTGGCCGATACGGGGCAGGGCATCGATCGTAAGTTCCTGCCGCAGGTCTTCGACCGCTTCAAGCAGGCCGACACGTCGTCTGCCCGGCGGGCCGGCGGGCTAGGCCTCGGTCTCGCGCTGGTCAAGGACCTGGTGACGTTGCACGGCGGCGAGGTTGGCGTCGAAAGCCCGGGGCCTGGGCTCGGCTCGACCTTCTCGGTGCACCTGCCGAATCCGATGGCCGTCCCCACGCAGGCGGCGAGGCAGCCGTCGCTGCAGGCGGACTCCACCACGCTCGCCGGCGTCACGGTGCTGATTGTGGAGGATGACGCGGACGCGCGCGATATTGCGGAGCGCACGATCGCCAATGCCGGCGGACGCACGGTGGTGGCGACCAACGCGATGGAAGCGCTGGCCGCCTTGGCCGCCAGGGGCGCGAAATTCGACGTGCTGGTGAGCGACATCGGCATGCCTGGCACCGACGGGTTTGCGTTGCTGGAGGCCGTGCGCGAACTGCCCAGCGGCCGCGGCACCATCCCGGCCATCGCGGTCACCGCGTATGCCGGCGAGGACGACGCAACACGCACGCTCGGGCATGGGTTCGTGGCCCACATCACGAAGCCGTATCTACCGTCTGCGCTCGTCGCCTCGGTGCGCTCCGCCGTGGACGCCCGCTCGCCACGGCAGGGCTAGCACGCTGCTGACATAGTCGGCGCCCAATCGGTGGTCCAGAGCCAACCAACCCGCGGCGTTTGCCGTCTCAAGAACTAGGCAGCGCATCACAAACAATCGAGGGAACCATGCACCCAACGGCCCGGTGGTCGCGGATGCCCGCGATAGCCTTCCTCATCCTCGGACTCCACGCGCCGGCGTTCGGCCAGACAACGGCCGCCGGCGTCAAGACACCCGACATCACGATCTACAACTTCGCGAAAGTCAACGACGATTACTACCGTGGCGGTCAACCGATCGGTGACCATTACGCACAACTCGCCGCGCTCGGTGTGAAGACGGTGATCAACCTTACCAATGCGGACGATGGGCGAGAGAACGAGCAGGCACTGGTCGAGCAACACGGAATGACCTACCTGAACATCCCGATGAAAACGCGCAAGCCGCCCACCGGCGAGGAGATTGCGACATTCATGGCCGCCGTCGCAGCTGACGGCGCGGTGTACGTGCACTGCGTCGGCGGGCGCCATCGCACCGGCGTGATGACGGCGGTCTATCGCATGACGAAGGACGGCCTGACGGGAGAGCAGGCGTTCAAGGAGATGAAGCAGCACAAGTACGGCCCGGACTTCCTCCACCCGGAGTTCAAGAAGTTCGTCCACAAGTACGATCCGAAGACCGCTATCGCCGCGGCCGCAGCGCCACAGCCAGCGCGAGCTGCACGCGCTGACCGACGGTAACCCTTTCTTCATCTAGGAGGTGCTGAACGCCCTGCCCTGGAATGCCGCGGGCAGGGATGGTTCGACGCTGCAGGCTGCCCTTACGCTCGACGACCGGGTCGTGCCGCGCAGTGTTCAGG
>JALDXK010000691.1:0-3391 GCA_032155105.1 Acidobacteriota bacterium | reverse complement strand
ATCGCGATGGCGATGCCGGCGAGGCTCATGATGTTGGAGGAAATGCCGGCGTAGTACATGCCCAGGAACGACATCAGGACGGCGAGTGGCAACGGCAGCGTGACGATCAGAATCGACCGGAAGTGCATTAGGAAAATCACGTGTGCCAGCGTCACGAGCGCGATTTCTTCGATCAGCGCGGTGCGCAGGGTGCCAACCGCCTGTTCGATCAAGTCCGAGCGGTCGTAGAACGGCACGATGGTGACGCCCTGCGGGAGACCCGGCGCAATCTGAGAAATCCGCGCCTTCACCGCATCGATGAGGTCCTTCGTGTTGACGCCGGTTCGCGCGACGACGACGCCGCCAACGGCTTCCTGCGTCCCTTTCACGAGCGAGGCGACCCGGAACGCGTTGCCGACCTGGACGTTCGCTACTTGCTCGACGTAGATCGGGACGCCGTTGGAGCCGCCAACGACGATCCGCTTGATGTCGTCGACGGATGCGATTAACCCGATACCCCGCACGATCAGCCACGCGCCGTTTGACTCAAGGACGTTGCCGCCGACATTCAGATTGCTCGCGCGCACGGCTGACACCACCGCGCTGAGCGGCAGGTTGTAGGTCCTGAGACGGTTTGGATCGACGTCCACCTGGTACTGCTGGACATGGCCGCCGACAGAGGCCACCTCTGCGACGCCCGGCACGGCGTTGAGCTGGTAGCGGATGAACCAGTCCTGCAGGGTGCGTAGCTCACGCAGTGAGTGCGTCGGGCTCTCGACCGTGTACCAGAACACGTGGCCGACCCCGGTCGCGTCGGGCCCGAGCGTTGGGGTGACGCCCGACGGCAGGCTTTTCGTGACGAGGCTCATGCGCTCGAGGACGCGCGTCCGCGCGAAGTACAGCTCCACGTTGTCCTCGAAGACGACGTAGATCATCGAGAACCCGAACGCAGATTGCGACCGGACCACGCGTACCCCTGCGAGCCCTTGGAGGTTCGTGGTGAGCGGGTAGGTCACCTGGTCCTCGACCTCCTGCGGGCTGTGCCCGGGCCAGTCCGTGAAGACGATGACCTGGTTGTCGGACAGATCAGGAATCGCGTCGATCGGCGTGGACGTCAATGCCCACCATCCCCAACCGGCAAGGCCGAGGTAGAGCACGACGACGATGAATCGGTTCTTCAGCGCAACGTCAATGAGTCGATTGATCATGAGCCACAACACTCGTCATGCCGCGCGCGTACACGCGCGAACCTACGCGCCCGGACACGGAGTCCGAGCAGACACACGACGACTGCGAATGGCTAAACGAGGAAGACCGAGAGGAGGACGTGCTTCGGCACGGGCGCGACGGGTATCGGCGCCGACGTACGCCACGCGTCACTCAGCACGAGAGCAGGTACGTTGGCGGGGAGAACAACCCCGACGCCGAGCACCGCCGCTGTGATCGCGGTAACAAATGAAGGGTTGGACTGGTTGGAATTTTGGCCCTCAGCTGACGCGCAGCAGCTGTCGGCCTGTGCCTGTGTGAGAACGCGCTCTGACCCAGAGCGGTGCGAATCGCCCTTGTGCATCGGGCATTCGACGCCGTCAGCGCAGCAGGCCATGCGCGCCTCAGGGGTTGGCATCCACCCGGCGCAGATCGCGGCGTTCCCGGCTATCAAGCCGAATGTGAGCGCGAGCGCCGCGAGACGGTGGACCAGCCTCATTACTCCCCCTAGGATGCTCGACGCCATCCCCGCTGTCAAACGAACCGTCTTCCGCCACTCTCAGTCAGCGGAACGCAATAGGCGGAGGGCATTGGCGATGACGACCAGGGACACGCCCATGTCCGCGGCAATGGCGGCCCACAGGGTTGCGGCCCCTGCGAACGTTAGCACCACAAACACCGCCTTCACGCCAAGTGAGAGCACCACGTTTTGTCGAATGATGCGCAGGGTACGGCGAGAATGCCGGATGAGCCAGGGCAGCTTCGACAGATCATCCGACATCAGCGCCACGTCAGCCGCTTCAATGGCGGCATCGCTGCCGGCCGCGCCCATAGCGATTCCCAGGCTGGCGCGTCCCATGGCTGGTGCGTCGTTGACGCCGTCGCCAATCATCGCCACGGTTCCGAACCGTGCCACCAGTTCCTCGACCGCCTTGACCTTGTCGGCAGGGAGCAGTTCGGCGCGGACTTCTTCGATGCCGGTCGCGGTGGCGATCCGGTCAGCTGTGGGTTTGTTGTCTCCGGTCAGCATGACGACATGCTCGACGCCGGCTTCATGCAGGGCGCGGATGATATCGACGGATTCCGGCCGGAGCGCATCGGCGAGGGTCACAAAACCGCAGACATGATCCTGCTTTCCCATGACAACCACGCTCCGGCCTGCGGAGGACAAGGACTCCAACCGGTCATGGACAGCCGCTGTCTCCTGTCCGAGCTCCTCGAGATACCTGTGCGATCCAAGCCAATAGGGCACCCCATTGATCTTGGCCGTCACCCCCCGCCCCTGGACTGCCTGAACATCTTCTGCCGGCGTGATCGGCACGCCGCGATCGCGAACGTGCGCCACAATCGCTCGCGCGAGAGGATGGTCGCTGTGGGCTTCGAGCGCTCCCATTGACGTCAATAACTCAGCCTCGGTATGGCCATCCATAGCCACGACATCAACGACTTGCGGAGTGCCAAGCGTCAGCGTGCCGGTTTTGTCGAGCGCGACGGCGCGCAGTCGCGCCGGCACTTCGATGAACGTGCCTCCCTTGACCAGAACGCCGTTGCGGGCAGCCGCCGCCATGCTCGCGACGATGCTGACGGGCGTCGAGATCACGAGCGCGCATGGACATCCGATGACCAGTAGCACGAGCGCCCGGTAGAACCAGATGCCGAAATCGCTACCGAACAGGAGAGGTGGCAACGTCGCAATCACGACTGCAGCAGCGAGGATCGCCGGCGTATACACCTGAGCGAATCGATCGACCCACTGTTCTGACGGTGCGCGTCTGGTTTGTGCTTCGCCCACCATCCTGATGATCTGCGCCAGCGCAGTCTCGCCAGCCAAACGGGTCACTTCGATCTCGAGCGCTCCATCGCCATTGATGGTGCCCGCGAACACTTCGGACCCTTCGGCCTTCTCGGCGGGAAGGCTTTCGCCGGTAATCGGCGCCTGGTTCACGTGAGACAGGCCTCGGCGAACCGCGCCGTCGACCGGTATGCGCTCTCCGGGTTTGACCACCGCACGATCGCCGACTCTCACGTCGGCGGCGTTGATCTCGCGACTGGTCCCATCCGCACCCAGGATGTGCGCCGTCGGTGGCGCGATTGACAGCAGCGCTTCCACCGCTCGACGGGCGCGACCGATGCTCCATGACTCCAGAGCGAGCGACAGCGCAAATAGAAAGGTCACCACTGCCGCTTCGAACCACTCTCCGATCGC
>JALDXK010000690.1:0-3401 GCA_032155105.1 Acidobacteriota bacterium | reverse complement strand
GCGCGGTGTCGGGCTTGCCGGGAATGCCGATGAACATCGTGCCGTTCACCGGCAAATCGTCGTCGCCGATGAGCGAGCCGTCGGAGATGAAGATCAGCCGCTCCGCATCGGCGAAATCGATCGCGTCGCCGTCGCCGAACGTGTCTGGCGTATCGCCGTGGCCGGCGAAGTGCAGGAAGTCGACGCCGTTTTCAAAGACGACTTCGCGCAGGACGGTCTGCACGCCGCCGTCGTGCAGCACGAGGCGTGATCGCCGTGCCCCCTGGTCGATCACGAGCTCGACATCGCGCTGGCGCATGATCGCTGTCTCGCGTGCCAGTTGCATCAGTCCGATGAGCCGCTGCGCCTGGCTGTTCGCGCGCACCACCGGGATCGCACTGGCGAACGTCACCGTCGCCATTGCCGACGCCACCACCAGGATCCCCACGGTGATGAGAAGCTCATTGAGCGTGAAGCCTCGTTCGTCTCGCACTGCGAGCCCGAGTGCAAGCGTGTGACCGCGCCACACGGCGTGGCCACGGCGTGCATCGAGCAGGCTCGCGCGGTCTTTGCCGAACACGAGCGTCGAGGGTGGGTTGCACGCGTCGCACGGAAACGAAGCCGGGATCACGGTCCTGCCGCTCGTTGCATGAGGGTGACTGAAGGACAGTACGGGCGCCAGCAGCGGCTGCCATTACGAATCGGTAATCAACTGTGTCAGTTCAAAACAATCGACCCTACCCTCACATCTGTCCTTTGCGTGAAACTCCCGACGTTTCAACAGGTTAGACGGCAAACTCGGCGCTGGTCTTTCTCTTGCTCTACCGAGGGCATGCGGTTAGAAGGCGGTTACTCGTTGATCGAGATGCTCGTGGGTCTCGCCATCATCGGGGTGGTCACGGCGATTTCGGTGCCGGTGTTCCTCGAATCCAATGCTCGTAACAACCTGTGGACCGGATCCGAGCGCGTCGGCGCCACGATCCGGCAGGCGCGACTCAAGGCAATCAGCGAGAACGCCACCTACCGCGTGGTGTTCAATTGCCCCGCTGCGAATCAGCTTCGTACCCTCGTCATGACCGGCGACGTGGCGATCGATGACGCGCCAGGCCGTTGCTCGGAGACGCGCACCGGAGACACAGGTGTGATCGAACTCGCGACAAGTGTCTCCTACGACGCCGACGACGCCACGGCGCTTCAGGTGAACGGCCGCGGCATGTTCTCGGCCCGTCCCGACACATCTCCTATTCCTCTAACCATCACAGTGAGCCATGGATCTGCAGACCGAACCCTTACCGTTAGCGCGACCGGTCAAATCACCTTCAGCAACATCCACTAACGACAAGGGTTTCACCCTGGTCGAAGCGGTTGTGGCGATGCTGGTGTGCACCGTCGGACTTATGGGAATGGCCCAACTGCTGGCAGTGACGCTCCGCATGCAGCAACTCGGCCGCAACTCGACGTCTGCGGTGCGGCTCGCGCAGGACAAAGTCGACGAGCTGGCTTCGATGGACTTTGGTACTGGGGCATCGATTCAGTGCGGCGGCAATCTCGACGCGAACGTCGCCAACTACAACGACGCGGTAGCTGCAGTGCAAGGTCGGCTCGGCTACACGCGGCGCTGGCTCGTGCAGGCGGGTCCCGATGCCGACCCGCAACTGCGCCAGGTCAGCGTCCGCCTGATCCCAACCAATAGCGATGGCCGGACCAACGCGCAATACGACATGGTTACGATCATTCGGGGAAACGGACTGGCGGTGTGTCCATGATCGCTCACCTGCGCTCGGATGAACGCGGCTTCACCATGGCGGAATTGCTCGTCGCCACGGTGGTGTCGCTGTTGATCATGGGCGGCGCCGTGGCCATGACGTCTCAGGTCCAGCAGGGCTACCGCCGCCAGATCGAAGACGCAGCCGCGGAGCAGGAAGGACGCTACGCGCTCGACTGGGTCAGTCGCTTGATCCGCGCCGCTGGCAATGACCCGTACAACCTTCCGAACAACCAGTGTTCGGATTTGGCACTCAATTGGCTGGACATGGACCCCAATCTGGACGGTGAGAACAACGCCATCCGGCTGCAGACCGACTCAAACCCGCCCGATGGACGCCTCGGCGGCACAACTGGCAATTGCACGCAGACGAACGAGGATGTCACGGTGTCCTACGATGCCACCACGCGAAGCATCACGTTCCTCGACAACAACCTGGGTGGCACGGCAGCTATCCGTACCGATGCGGTCATCACCGATCTCGAGTTCGTCTATCTCGGCGCAAACCGCGGGGTGATCACGGACCCGGACGACGCGGCGCTTGTTTTTTACGTGCGCACCAACGTTACCGTCCAGCCCAGGATGTCAGGTGCTAACAGCACCGGTGTGCCGCTCACGCGCACGCTGAGCAAGGAAGTCCGCATTCGCGGGCGCAGTTTCTAAAGTGAAGAGACCCATTATGACTACCAATCAGCTTTCGCCAATCCGTTCGGAGAAGGGCGTCGCCTTGGTCATTGTGCTGCTACTGCTGGCCGTGATGTCGGCACTCACCACCGGCCTGGCGATGAGCGGCCAGACAGAAATCGCCATGGCGTCCAACGAGATGTACTACGCCGGTGCGCGCGCCGCCGCCGAAGCCGGGCTCAACCGCGCTTTCGAGCGCATCATGGCGGACAACACGCTCATCCTGCTTGCCGGTCCGGACAACGCTGTCGATCCCCTCAATGCTGCTGCCGCCGTGAATGCGGACAACGCGGGCGTGATCCCCGGCACCGCGCTCAATTGCCCGGCCAGCCCGCCACCGACCGCGACTGACTGCCCAGTCGGCACCCAGTACTCCTACACGATCGAAATCCTGGACGACGACGATCCATCGCTCTATCCGTTGGCGAGCGCAGCCGAACTGGCGCAGATGGCGGCGTTGATGGGCGAAGATGAGAACGCGCTCATCAGCCAGAACGAACGCCTGATCCTGCGCGCGACAGGCTTCGGTCCGCGCGGCACGCGGGTCGTGCTCGCACGCGTGGTGCACCAGGATCCAAACGTCGGCCCCGACATCCCCAACGACCCGATCCCGACAAACCCCGCGATTCTCGTCGATGGCGGCCTCGAAATTGGCGGCAGCGTCAACGTGCAGGGCAGTCATGGCAACATCCACGCCAATGGGAACATCAACGGTAACGTCTCGGGAACCATCACCGGCGACATCACCGCGACCGGCACCATTGATGACCGTCTCGATCCAGAGGGAACAAAGGCCGGCAACATGGCGCCGGTCAGCGTGCCGGAGATTCGCGCTGCGGACTACAAGGGGCTTGCTGACTGGATTCTGAAGGCCGATGGCTCGATCCTTCGGGCCAGCGACAACGCAGTGTGCGACGGCAAGTCATTGGCCTGCCCAACTGGGTGGAGCTTCGGCGGGGGAGCGTGGGGCGCC
>JALDXK010000689.1:0-3407 GCA_032155105.1 Acidobacteriota bacterium | reverse complement strand
GTTTCTCGCTCGGCCTCATGGCCGGCCATACGGCCGGCCGCAACGGACCGCGCGGGCCTTCAGTGACGACCTTCGTGCCCTTCGTGTCCTTCGTGTTGGTTACGCCAGCTGCTTGATCGCGGAGCGTCCCGCATATCGCGCGGCCGTTCCGAGCTCTTCCTCAATTCTGAGCAATTGATTGTACTTCGCCACGCGATCGCTGCGCGAGGCCGAGCCGGTCTTGATCTGCCCAGCGGCGGTGCCCACGGCCAGGTCGGCGATCGTCGAGTCCTCGGTCTCTCCCGAGCGGTGCGACGACACGCAGCGGTAGCCCGCTTGCATCGCGATCGACATGGCGTCCAGCGTTTCGGTGATCGTGCCGATCTGGTTGACCTTGACCAGCAGCGCGTTGGCGATGCCGGCGGCGATGCCTTCCTTCAGGATTCCCGGATTGGGGACGAACACATCGTCGCCGACGAGCTGCACCGTGCCGCCCAGCGCATCGGTCAGCATCTTCCAGCCTTTCCAGTCCTGTTCAGCGCATCCGTCTTCGATCGAGATGATCGGATACTGCTTACACCAGTCCACGTAGAGGTCGACCATGCCCTGCGAATCACGCGCGGGCTCGCCTGATTTCTTGAACTCGTAGCGCCCGGTGCGAGAATCGCCTGCCCAGAATTCGCTCGCCGCCACATCGAGCGCGAGGTAAATGTTGTCGCCCGCCCGATAGCCCGCCTTGCCGATCGCTTCCATCACCATGTCGAGCGCGTCGCGGTTCGACTTGAGGCTCGGCGCAAAGCCGCCCTCGTCGCCAACACCGGTGGACAGGCCGCGGCCCTTCAGGATCGATCGCAGCGCGTGGAAAATCTCGGTGCCGGCGCGCAGCGCCTCGCTGAACGACGCGAAGCCGATCGGCATCACCATGAATTCCTGGAAGTCGACGTTCGAATCCGCGTGGGCGCCGCCGTTGAGGATGTTCATCATCGGCACCGGCAACACATAGCCCCCGCCTTTAGGCGGGGGAGACGGGGAAGACGCACTGTTGCGCGCCAGTTCCGCGATCCACGCATACAGAGGCTGGCGCCGCTCGGCGGCGTCGGCTTTCATGGCCGCCATCGACACCGCAAGGATCGCGTTGGCGCCGAGACGGCTCTTGGTCGGCGTGCCGTCGAGGGCGATCATCAGCTCGTCGAGGCCGCGCTGGTCGAGATCCTTGCCGGTCACCGCGGCCGCAATCGCGTCGTTGACGTTGGCCACCGCCTTGCGCGCGCCCTTGCCGAGGTACCGCGATGTGTCTCCGTCTCTCAGTTCGAGCGCTTCGCGCTCTCCGGTGGACGCGCCCGAGGGCACGCCCGCGCGCCCGCGCGCGCCGCCCTGCAAGGTGACGTCGACTTCAACCGTTGGATTGCCGCGTGAATCGAGTATTTCCCGTCCTCGAACGTCGGTAATTTTCATAGATGCTTGCCGGGAACCGGATCCCGTCTCTTCGTTCTCAACGTTCCGCCCGCCGATCGGCCACGGCTTCCAGTTGCAGCTGATCGATCGGAATCTCCGCCACGAACGGCTCGTCGCCCGCCGCCACCACCACCACGCCGCCTTCCGACACCGTGTGCCGCCGCCGATCTTCCTCGGCATTGAAGCCAATCATCGCACCGCGCGGAATGTCGACGTCGCGATCGACGATCGCCTGCTTGATCCGCGCGTGGCGGCCCACCCGCACGCCCGGCATCAGGATCGACTGCTCGATGCTGCAGAAGCTGTGGACGCGCACGTTCGGACAAAGAATGCTGCCGTGGATCCGGCTGCCCGACACGATGCAGCCCTGCGAGATCAGCGAGTCCTGCGCTTCGCCGCGCCGCCAGTCTTCCGCGAACACGAACTTCGCCGGCGGCGCCTGCGGCATGTAGGTGCGCAGGGGCCAGTCCGGGTCGTAGAGGTTGAACTCGGGGTTCACCTGGCAGAGATCCATCTGCGCTTCGTAATAGGCGTCGATGGTGCCGACGTCGCGCCAGTATTTCGCCGACTTCTTGTTCTCGTCGTAGAACGCATAGGCGTAGGTGTGGCCGCGGCCAATCAGCGACGGGATGATGTTCTTGCCGAAGTCGTGCTGGCTGTCGGCCTTCGCGGCATCTTCCTGGAGCGCCCTGATCAGCACTTCGCTGTCGAACACGTAGATGCCCATCGACGCCAGAGCGAGGTTCGGGTTGCCGGGCATCGCCGGCGGGTGCCGCGGCTTCTCCAAGAACCCGGTGACGCGCTCCGATTCGTCAACCGCGACGATGCCGAAGCGAGGCCCGTCTTCGAGCGGCACTTCGATCGCCGCGAGCGTCACCTCGGCGGCGGTGTCGATGTGGAAACGCAGCATCTTCTGGTAATCCATCTTGTAGACGTGATCGCCGGCCAGCACCACGACATACTTGGGACTCTCGCGAATGAGGGAGTAGAGGTTCTGGTACACCGCGTCGGCGGTACCTTGGTACCAGTGCTCGCCGACGCGCTTTTGCGGCGGCAGGATCTCGATGAACTCGCCGAGCTCTTCCGACACCACGGTCCACCCCTGGCGGATGTGGCGGTTGAGCGACAGCGACTTGTACTGCGTGGCGATGAAGATGTGGCGCAGTCCCGAGTTGATGCAGTTGCTCAGGACAAAGTCGATGATGCGGTACGGCCCGCCGAAATACACCGCCGGCTTGGCGCGATCCTTCGTGAGCGGCGCCAGCCGCTCGCCGGCGCCGCCGGCAAGCACGATCACGAGTACGTCGTCACCCAGCATGGGGGAGTCTGGCGGGTCCCTGAGCCATCACGCGCGCTGCTGGGGCAAACATACCACCGCGGAGGTCGGGATTAGCCCCCTAAACCTCAGCGGTGACGGCCTTTAGGGAGGTTTGACTTCCCTGACATGCGACACCTATGATCAAATGATCCATGTGGCGGCAGGATGTCACTGCCGATGAAGGCAATTCGACGTTTCAAGGGGAGTAGATGATGGCAATTCGGCGTGCATTGGCCATGGTGGTGGCGCTGGCATTTTCGGCAACGGTTGCCGTGGCTCAGCAGCAGCCTGCGAAGAAGGACGAGCGCAAGCGCAGCAAGCAGGAACAGCAGGAGATCGAGCAGGTCGTGAAGCTCGTGGACGGCGTCATGGCCGGCCAGCCGGCCCCGGCCGACATCACGATGTCGATCGAGCCCTTCTTCATGAAGTCTCAGGAAGCTCGCACGTTCGTGCCGTTCGTCCTGAACGTCAACAACGCGCCCGCCGCTCCGGCCGCGCTCTACATCCGCGTGGTCAACCCCGCCGCACAGCCCGACCCGAAGGCGAAGAAGATCGAGTATCCGTGGGACGACATTCATTTCATCCCGCAGGAGAAGGTGGCCCCCTCGCTCCACCGCGTGTTCATGGCCCCTGCAGGCACCTACGACGTCTACAT
>JALDXK010000688.1:0-3411 GCA_032155105.1 Acidobacteriota bacterium | reverse complement strand
CCCCGGTACCGTCAGCCACGTGCGCACCGCGGATGGTCCAGCTCGATGTCGTCGACGTCAGCGCGGCGATGTAATGCGCGGCGATGCGATCGGCGACCTTCCTCGGGACGGCCTGCGCGAGATTCGCCAGTGCGATCACCGTAATGTCGTCACCGGTGTAGCGGGCGATGTAGCTTTTGAAGCCCTGCCACGCGCCGCCATGTCGTTGCACGGTTTGTCCGGCGAGCCGATCGACCTCGAAGCCAAAGCCATAGGAATGCGACCTGCCGGAATTCAGCGTCACCGGCGTGAAGACCTGCCGCCAGCTGTCGGCGTTGAGCACCGCGCCGGTGCGGATGCCGCGGTCCCATGCGATCAGGTCCTGCAGCGACAGATACAGCGAGCCGTCCGCGGTCGTGTTCATCGCCGGCGACACCCACTCCTGATTGCGCAGCTCGCCGCGTTCGAGGCGATAGCCGCCGGCACGATTCGAGACGATGTCGGCCTCGCTGATGATGCGCGCCGTGGACATGCCCAACGGCTTGAACACACGATCGCGCAGGACGTCGCCATAGAACGAGCCCGAGACTTTCCGCACCAGCGCGCCGAGCAGGATGTAGCCAGTGTTGCTGTACTTCCACTCTGACCCGGGCGTGAAGTCGAGCGGCAGCGTGGCCGCGAACGTGACGAGCTCGTCTTCGGTGTAGTCCTTGCGGTAATCGAGCTGACCGTCGTTGTAGTCCGGGATGCCCGACGTGTGCGTGAGCAGGTGCCGCACCGTGATGTCGCGCCAGGTCGCGGGTCCGTTGTCGAAGTACTTCGCGATGGGATCGGCCAACGACAGTCGGCCATCTTGCACCTGCAGCATCACTGCTGTGGCGGTGAATTGCTTGCCGAGTGAGCCGGACTGGAAAATCGTCCGGTCGGTGACCGGCACGTTGTGCTCGGCGTTGGCAAGACCGTAGCCTTGGGCCTTGATTACGTCACCGCGCCGAATCACCGCCACGGCCAGGCCGGGAATTCGCTGTGCGGTCATCTCGTCGCGCACGATCGCGTCGATGGGATCCGACTGCGTCGCGGCCAGCGGCGTGAAGGCCAGCGTAACCAGCAGCACGACGGACAGGTGGCGAGGCATCGGCGGAAGTGTATCGCGCCGCGCCGCTCGATCGCTCAGCTCCGGCGGGCGGCGGCAGCGCGGAACAGGGACACCGCGGCGTAGATCACCACGATCAGCACCAGCCAGCGCAGGACGTCCAACGGGAGCGATTTCACCAGCCACGCCGCGATGATCACGCCGGGAATGCCGCCGAGGGCGAGCCCGAGGGCGGCCCGTCCGGCGAATCGACCGGTGCGAATGAAACGGACGCCGGCGATCGTCGCCACGAACGCGCCGGAGCCCATCATGATCGGAAACGCGGCGCGGGGATCCATGCCTAGCAGGCTGAACAGCACCAGGCTCGGCGCATAGTTGCCGATTCCCAACGTCAGCAAGGCGCCGAAGATCACGTTCAGGGCCAGTGCCAGCACGAAGGCGCCTTCCGACAGCTCGAGTGCCGTGCCGCCGACCGGCATCAGTCCGGTCATGCCAAGCAGCATGAACACCGCGGCGACGAGAAGCGCGCTTGCCATGCCCAGTCGCACCGCGCGCCGCGACAAACCGGCCACCACGCCGGCGCCGACCCAGCCGCCCGCGACGCAGCCGGCGATGAGCCCGGTCATCTGCCACGGATCGACCTCGATGGCACTGATGAAGAACATCGCTTGCACGACGACGGGCAGCGCGTGTCCAACGATCAAGGTGCCGGGGATCAGCTCATCGGGCACGAGCGTGAACAGACGGAACATCGTGGTGGTGGTGGCAAACGACCCGATGCCCAGTGTGTCGAAGAAATTGGTGACCAGACCGAGCAGCGCCTCGATCGCGTTGGGAATGCGCCGCTCCTGCGCCACAGCCCGCCACTGAAACACCAGCCACGCGCCGCAGAATACGAGCGCGCCGAGCAGCAGGAGCACAGGAGTCACCGCGTGACGGTATAGTACGGGCGACAACACTCGCAAGGAGCGCCGATGACCGATCGAGACGATTCATTCGAGTTGTTCGACGTGCGCGTCGAAGTGGTGGCGACCGATCGGCCGATGGTGTGCGGTCACGCCGCCGGTGACTGGCTGGAGCTGAAGGGCGAGCACCTGTCGCTGCCACCGGGCCAGCCGTTCTCGATCTACGCGCTGGCGGCGCTGTTGCCATTGCTGCCCGCGAAGCAGCGCGTCACCCATCCGCACGACTGGATGAGCACCGACGCTGAAGTCGCGTGTCCTGATCCGAACTGCGGCGCGCGCTTTCGCATCACTCGCACCGGCACGCGCACGTTCCGCCATCGCGACGTGACCGCCGTGCCGCTGCCACCCGAATGAACAGCCTCGCGCCATCCCGGGTCAGCCTGGCGCCCGATTACACCATTTCGAGCGTGCTCAAGGGCGGCTGGCAGCTCGCCGGCGGTCATGGAGCCGTCGATGCCGGCCAGGCAATGTCAGACATGGATCGTTTCGTCGATGCCGGTATCACGACGTTTGATTGCGCCGATATTTACGAGGGCGTTGAAGCACTGATCGGCCAGTGGCTGCAGCGGCGCCGTGGCCGCGGCGACCTCACGCCCGTGCAGATCCATACCAAGTACGTTCCGGATCTCGATCGGCTGCCGACCCACTCGCGAGCCGACGTCGTCGGCATCATCGATCGCTCGCTGACGCGCCTGGGTGTTGAGCGGCTCGATCTGGTGCAACTGCACTGGTGGGACTATTCGGTCAACGGCTACGTCGAGGCGGTCCAGTGGCTCGACGATCTGCGGCGCGCCGGCAAGATCCGTCACTTGGGCGTGACGAATTTCGATCGGCCGCATCTCGAAGAGATCGTCACTGCCGGCCTCCCTGTTGTATCTCACCAGGTGCAGTACTCGGTCCTCGATCGCCGTCCATCACGAGCGATGGCCGAGTTCTGTGCCAGGCATGGCATCAAGTTGCTCTGCTACGGCGCGCTCGCCGGCGGCTTTCTGTCTGAACGGTACCTGAGACATCCAGATCCGCCGCCGCCCCTCGAGAATCGATCGCTGGTGAAGTACCGTCTGATCATCGACGAGTACGGCGGCTGGGCGGCCTATCAGCAGCTACTGGCCACATTGCATGACGTGGCCACGCGTCACGGTGCCGGGATTGGTGCGGTGGCGGTGCGTTGGGTACTCGATCAACCGGATGTCGCCGGCGTCATTGTCGGTGTCCGCCACGGACAGCATCTCGCCGACACGCTTCGCGCCTGCGCACTCGCGTTGACGGCTGCCGATCGAGTTGACATCGCGCGCGCGCACGAGGCGTCTGCTGGCCCGACTGGCGACGTCTACGTCCTGGAGCGCATCACCGGCGGCAAGCACGCGTCGGTGA
>JALDXK010000687.1:0-3420 GCA_032155105.1 Acidobacteriota bacterium | reverse complement strand
AACGCGGTCCGCACGCGATCGCCTTTACGCGCCGCAAAGTTTTGTCCCGCCACCGGCGCCACCGCAAAGGCCAGCGCGACTACCGGGAGGAACGCCGACTGCACGATGCGCAGGCCGATGGTGAAACCGCCCTGCGCCGCGGCGCCGAACGGCTTGGTGATCGAGTAGACCACGGCCATGTAGACGCCCATCAGCGCGAACTCGGCGCCGGCGGGCAGGCCGATCTTCAGCATGTCCCACCACACGCCCAGTTGCGGCCGCCAATGCTCGAAATGAAAACGCAGATAGGCGTTGGCATCGACGAAGTAGAACGAGATCCACACCACGCCGACAACGATGGCCACAAACGTCGACACCGCCGCGCCGCTCACGCCCATGGCGGGAAACGGCCCCCACCCGAAGATCAGGAACGGCGCCAGGACGATGTTGATGATCACGGTTCCGGTCTGGACCCACATGCCGGGCTTGAAGTTCCCGGTGCCGCGCAGCGCTGCGCCCATCGCCACCATCGCGAACTGCAGCGCCATGGCGGGAATGAACCACAGCAGGTACTCCTCGGTGGCGATGCGCATGCCTTCGGTCGAGCTCTGGCTGGCGGCGTACTGATGACGCAGGGCCATCGCCACAGCGAGAAACACCAGCCCCGCGACCATCGACAGCACCTGCGACTGGTTGAACAGGAAGATCGCGCGCTCCTGGTCCTTGCGTCCCGAGGCGTGCGACACCACGGTCGTGGCGCCGACGGCGAGCACTTGCGTGATAGCCAACACGATGAACGACAGGTTCCCGCTCAACCCGACCGCGGCGATCGCGTCGGTGCCCAGGTGTCCGACCCAAAACAGATCGACCAGCACGTACAACGTCTGGAAGACCATGCTGACCAGCATGAAGCTCGTGGTTTTGAGGAGATGACCTGTGAGGGAACCGGTCGTGAGGTCTTGCATACAACAGTGTAGCTGAACAATTACGCGACAACGTGGCAGAATCAGCCACGTCTTACGTGTCACGTACGCCGGAGGGAAAAGTGAAGCAGGTTCCCTTTATGGAAGCAGGTGCGTTTGCTGCGTGATTTGCGATCAGTGATGGGGTGGCTGCCGCCGCGGGCGCGGTGGCAGTGGTTGTGGCTCGTGCCGATCGCCGCGATGGCCGCCCTCATCGAGGCCATGGGCGCGCTCGCGGTGTTCGGGTTGCTGCGGCTCGTCGTCGATCCCGAGCTGGTCCGCACGGTGCCGGTCGCGTCGCGGTTGTGGCCGAGCGGCGATCCGCGCGCCGTCGTGGCCGTACTGGCGTTCTTCGTTGGCCTCTTCTACATCCTGCGGGCGATGTTTCTGTCGTGGGCGGAATGGGTGCGGATGGGCACGGTGACGAGCTCGTCGGCGATTGCCGCCGAACGCCTCCTCGAGAAATATCTCTCCGCCGACTACGGTTTCCACGTCAAGCGGCGCTCGGCGGCGCTGATCGAACCGATGACGCGCTCCACCGACATCGCCTATGAGCTGGGCGCGGGCTCGGCGATCAACATGCTCGCCGAGGTCGTCACCATCGCCGCACTCGTCGTGGTGCTCGTCGTCTCGTCGCCGCCGATCCTGCTGGTCACGATCGGAGTGGTGCTCGCCTTCGTGCTCGTGCCGATCGTGCTGACGCGGCGCGCCTGGGAGCGCATCGGCGAAACCGAGCGGCGTCTCTATACGCAGCAGCTCCACCTGCTGCAACAGAGCCTCGGCGCGATCAAGGACGTGAAGGTCACCGGGCGCCAGCCGTTCTTCGAAGCGCGCTTCCGCGATCTCAAGCGCGAGCTAGGCGACACCAAGACGCGGCGGGCGTGGTCGGCGGTGGTGGCGCGGCAGGCGGTGGAGGCCACGCTGATCCTGTGCATGTTGATCGTGGTGTTCCTGGTGCTGCGCAACGACGTGTCCGGTGGCGACACGGTGTCGATGCTCGCGCTGTTCGCCTACACCGGGTTCCGCGTGGTGCCGTCGGCGAACCGCATCATGCTCAACGTCGGCTACCTGCGCGAGGCGCACCCCTGGATCCGGGCGGTGCACGACGACATGAAGCGGCTGCGCGTGCCGGCGCCGCGTCCGTTCGAGCACGCGCCGCCGATGCTGCAGTCGACACTGGTGTGCGACGCCGTGTCGTTCCGCTACGAGGATTCACCACAGCCCGCGCTCGACAACGTGTCGTTCACCATCACGCACGGCCAATCGATCGGGATCGTCGGACCCACCGGCGCCGGCAAGAGCACGCTGGTGGACGTGCTGCTCGGCCTGTTGACGCCCAGCAGCGGCCGCGTCCTGATCGACGGCCAGCCGCTCGAGGGCCGCGAGCGCGCGTGGCAGCGCCAGATTGGCTACGTCTCGCAGGACGTCTATCTCCTGGATGATTCGCTGCGCCGCAACATCGCCTTCGGCATTCCGGATGGCGCCATCGACGAACGGCGGCTGGCGAACACGGTGACGCAGGCGCGGCTGGACGAGGTCGTGATGGGACTGCCGAACCTTCTTGACACCGTGATTGGCGAGAACGGCGTCCGCTTGTCGGGAGGCCAGCGCCAGCGCGTCGCCATCGCGCGGGCGCTGTACCACGACCCGCCAGTGCTGGTGTTCGACGAAGCCACCGCGGCGCTCGACAACCAGACCGAACGAGAGGTCACCGACGCGATCGCCCACCTCCGCCAAGGCTTCCACCTCCGCCAAGGCTTCCACCTTCGCCAAGGCTTCCACCTTCGCCAAGGCTACGGTGGACAGGACGGTGGACAGGACGGTGGACAGGACGGTGGACACGACGGCGGGCAAGCGAGCATGCATGGCTCGCGGACGGTGATCGCCATCGCGCACCGCCTGTCGACCGTGAAGGACTGCGATCAGCTGATCTACCTGCGCGACGGCAAGCTCGCCGGCCTGGGCACCTACGAAGAGCTACTGCGCGATCCCGCGTTTCGCCAGCTCACCTGATTCCCACGCCTTGACGATGTCGCGGAACTGATCGACAAACCGTTCGGTGGAAAACCGCCGGCCGTGTTGCCGCAGCGTCCATCGCAACGCGTCACAGAGCGACGGGTCCCGCGCGACGTCGCCTATCTTCGTCACGGCGTCATCGCCGGTGCGCCACAACAACGCCCGCTGGCCGGCCAATACTTCCGGCGAGCCGCCGCTGTCGTGTGCGAAGACCAGGCAGCCGCCGCGTGCCATCTCCGCCGTGGCCATGCCGAAATGCTCATCCTCCATGGCCTGGATGCCGTAGCGGCATTCGCCGATCAGGCGGTTGATGGCGGCCCGCGACAGATCCTCGCGGAATTCGATCCAGTGGCGATCGCGCGCCGCGAAACGATGGAGGCGCGCGGTGTAATCGCGATCGACCGCCGAGCCCACGACGATCAGCCGCGCATCCGGGAGCGCCTGCGCCCGCACGCGACGGACG
>JALDXK010000686.1:0-3421 GCA_032155105.1 Acidobacteriota bacterium | reverse complement strand
AAATGCCTGCTGCGTCGACTTCTGGAACCCTATTGGCGATCCCTGTTGGGGCACTTACGGTGCCTGTGGAGGATCGTGAGCCGCCGCGATTCGATTCGGTTTGACGTCATGAGGTACCGCCAACCGGAGGTGCCCAGCGAACGCTCAGCCCTCGATGGCGTCAGCGGAAGACATATCTAACCTCGGGGGTCTGCACACCGCCAAATACTGTAATACACCCTACCCGCTGGTTGAGCCGGTATCGTATGGCTTTGGGAATGCGCCCGAATTGTCGCAATTGAACAGGCTACTAACAGATTGCCGTTTTGCCGTGCGCGTCTACTTGCGAACGCCGGGCGCAAGCTCGACTGCGATTGTTGTGCTCGCAGTCGGGCTGGCTTTTGTCGTCGCATTCTTGTCGCTCTACGTTCACTTGGCACTTAGGCCCCATCCGGGCTTCCTGCAGAGTGGCCGGATTGCAACGATCGGACAGAATATTGGGACGAGCCTGCTTGGCATCCCTTACGAGATTGTCGAGACGCTTTCGGACGACATGGCGACAATCGATGCGGCTGCAGCCGCAGTCACTCTGCCCGCAAGGGTTGGACGCGATAGTGAAGAAATCCTGACCGGAATGGTATCGGCGGAGTTCTTCGACGGACTCCGTCCGCGTATCGAATTGGGTCGGGGATTCGGGATCGCCGACCACGCACCCGATGCCGAACCGGTCGTCGTCCTTTCGTACCGCTATTGGCAATCAGAGTTTGGCGGCGATCCCAACATTCTGGGGCGCTTTATCGATGTCGCTCGCGATGCTTCGGGTGCGTATTTGCAAGCGCCGGGGAGATTTCCAACTTTGGCGGCCACGCCAGACCAAGACTCCGCACAATTCAAAGTCGTGGGAGTGATGTCCCGGAACCTGCGAGGCATACCCTCCGCCTTGTTCGCGTCGCCCGAGACTGCATTATGGATTCCGATGGAGAGAGCTTGGCCGCTGTTTGTGGGTGTGCCCGAGAGTTTACCTGGCACGATTGTTTCAACGTTCGTTCGACGATCTCCCGGAAACTCGGCAACGGCTGTCACCAGCGAGCTTCTCGCACGCTTCCAAGGTCCTGACTCTGCGGTGACTTTTTTTCCGGGTGCCAGACTGGAAGCGATCGATGGATTCGTGCGCGACATTACGCGCGCAAGGGAGTTGAAGCGACAGCTTCAGATGTTTCTTGCCGGCAGTGTGCTGCTCGCGCTCGTGACGGCGGCAAATGTCAGTCTGTTCCTGATTTCGCGTGCTTCAGGCCGGCGACGCGAACTTGGTATTCGCATGTCTGTCGGCGCCACGATCAACCGGCTCGCCCGTCAACTCGCAACCGAGGCTGGCTTGCTGATCGCGTTTTCCACGGCTTTGGGACTATTGATGAGCGTGTGGATCGCGCCGCACTTTCGAAGCCTGGCACTATTTCAGGATGCGGATTGGCGTGACTTCACGATGCTCGACTGGCGGGTGCTGGTTATCGCAGCAGTGTTTCTGTTGGTTTTAGCGTTGACTGTATCTCTCGCTCCGATCCTGGGCGTCATGCAGGGGGAAATCGCCTCGCAGAGCCGCCAGGTCACGGCACGCGCATCGGCAAGTCAACGCCTTGCCGTGTCCGTCCAGGTCGCAGGCGTTGGCGCCGCCGGGGCAGCCGCAATCTCCTTTGCCTGGTACCTTGGGATACAAGTGTTCAGTAACCCCGGTTACGAGATTTCCGAACTGAGTCTGATTGACGGCAGCGGCCCAGACAATGCAGTTGAGCTCGAGCGTCGACGCGAGGCAATCGGGGGGATACCCGGCGTAGAGTCGGTGGCTTTCGGCTATCCAGTACCCGGAATGGAAATGACCCGGCTCCCGACGCTCTTACCTCATCCATCCGATCCGCTGAATGTGGTCGAAGTCTATACGGGCTCCTTTGAACGGCGCTTCATCGACATGCTCAATCTGAAAGTCTTGAGCGGTCGCGTGCCAGACGACGAATTGTCAACTGTCGTTCTGGTGAACCGCACCCTCGCCCTCTCTCTGTGGGGGCACGATGACGTTGTCGGCGAGCGATTGCCTGGTTCCAGCCGTTGGGGCAGGGAAGGGGTGGAGATAGCCGCAGTGCTCGAGGATGTGTCATTCGAGCATCCTCTGGCGGTCGTCAAACCACTCGTATTCCTACCGTTAAACATGAGGTCTGGAAGTACCCTGACATTGGTTGATGCGCATTTGACGGCGGCGGCGCTATCGGAAGCTCTTGCCCAACTTGCGGACAGCGGTGACCTCGAGTTTCAGGCCACGAATGTGCGATCGCTCGCCGCCATTAGAAACAACCTGATCGCATCGGACCGCGCGCGCGGCATTCTTACGATCGCGACAACAGTCCTGATAATCGCTTTGGCCACCTTCGGCTGCTACGGGACGCAACGTTATCTCGTCTCAGTGGGCCGCCGGGAATTCGCGATCCGCTCTGCCCTTGGCGCGGATCCGGGGTCTATAGGTCGACTAGTGCTTTGGCGAAGTTTTCAGGCAAGCATGCCCGGCCTCGTGACGGGAGGGCTCCTGGCTATCATTGTTGTCGCTTGGCTAAGAGACCGTTTCGTTTCGCGCGACGTGTCGCTCGTCCTCGTGACGACGTCGGTAGTCGTCGGTCTGGTCCTGCTGCTGCTAGGCGCGAGCCTCGCGCCGGCGCTCGAAGCGCGGCGCACGCAACCAGCGCCATTGCTGCGCGAAGACTGAACGGGCCGGCGATCAGGCATTTCTCAGACGCTAGCCAGCGTATCCCGCAGCGCCCGCGCCTCGGCCGCCGGCTCATAATCGGGGTCCGCCTGCGACCAGAACTTCAGGGCCTGGTCGAGCGCCTCCATCGCTCCGGCCCGGTTGCCGCGAGCCTCGAGAATCCGCGCCAGCTCGACATAAGCCGAGGCGCTGCCGGGCAAGGTTTCGATCATCCGGCGTATGGTCTGCTCGGCCTCGTCGAGCCGCCCAAGCTGGCGCAGGCATTCCGCCAGCGGCGCGTGGACCAGGATGTCGGTCGGATTGGCCCGAAGGAATTCCTGGCGGAGCTCGAAGGCACGCTGCCAGTTGCCCTTCCGCGCCTCGAGCTCGGCACTCGCGGTCAGCATGTCATCGCGAAGCGCCTCGAACTGGTTCGCGGCAATGATTCCCTCGGCCTGCGCGAGATGCGCCTCTGCAACCGCGACGTCGCCGAGCTCGATCGCGAGCCGCGCCTCGGCAATCGCCGTAACGGCATTCGCCGGTACCGGAAGCTGTCCGCCGTATTCGTCGAGAATCGCGCGAGCTTCCGCCTCCCGGCCGGTCTGCATGTGGATGTCGATATTGGCGATCTGGAGCTGCGCGACCTGGAGCGGCGAAGACGCAGTCGCGGCTTCCTCGAGGCAGCGCGCAAACGCGTCGAGCGCCGCGCTGCTC
>JALDXK010000685.1:0-3431 GCA_032155105.1 Acidobacteriota bacterium | reverse complement strand
CGCTTGAGGGCTTGAAGCCCGCGAAGGCTGGCAATGAAGAGCGAGATGAAGCCGATCTAGGAGACGATTCCCCTTGATGAGGCTAGACAGCTGATCGCCGAGGCCTGCCGCCCGATCGAACGTAGCGAACGCGTCCGCCTGATCGACGCCAACGGCCGCGTGGCCGCCGCTGATGTCGCGTCAACGCGCGACGTGCCGCCCTTCTCGCGCGCCGGCATGGATGGCTACGCGGTGCGCGCTGAAGACACGTTCGGCGCCAACCGCTACGAACCAAAGACACTGCGCGTCATCGAAAAGGTCTACACCGGCCAGGTGCCGACGAAAACGATCGAAGCCGGCACCGCGGTCGAGATCGCCACCGGCGCACCGATGCCGCAGGGCGCCGACGCGGTGGTGATGGTCGAGGAAACCGAGAAGGCCTCAGAGGCTGTGCGTGTGCTGACCCCGGTGTATCCGCGGCAGAACGTCGGCCGCCAGGGCGCCGACATCGTCGTGGGTCAGACGGTGATCACCCTGGGTGACGTCCTGAATCCCAGCCGCATCGGCGCGCTCGCCGCGCTCGGCGTCGCCGACGTCGAGGTCTTTGCGAAGCCAACGGTGGCCATCCTCTCCACCGGCAACGAGATTGCCGATCCCGGGCAGGAGTTGCAGCCGGGCCAGATCTACGACATCAACAAGTTCACGCTGAGCACGATCATCGCGGAACACGGTGGCGTGCCGATGCCGTTTGCCACGGCGCAGGACACCATCGAGGCGCTCGAGCGCGCCATCGATGCCTGTGCGGAGTGCGACGTGCTGGTATTCTCGGGCGGCAGCTCGGTTGGCGAGCGCGACCTGATCCTCGACGTGATCGGCCGCAAAGGCGAGATCGTGTTCCACGGCATCGCCGTGAAACCCGGCAAGCCCACCGTGTTCGGCACCATCAACGGCAAGCCGATGTTCGGCATGCCGGGATACCCGACATCGTGCCTCTCGAACGCCTACATGCTGTTGGTGCCGGCGCTGCGAGAGATGGCGCGACTCAAGCCACGGCTGATGGCGACCGTGTCGCTGCCCCTCGGGCAGCGCATCGTTTCGACCACCGGCCGCCACCAGTTCTACACCGTGCGCATCGTCGACGGCCAGGCGATGCCGGCGTTCAAGGCGTCCGGCGACATCACCTCGATGTCGCAGGCCGACGGCTACATCGAGATCCCGGCACAGACGGACATTGTCGAGAAGGGCGAAACCGTTGTCGTGACGCTTTTGTAGGGGCGGGACTTCAGTCCCGCCCGTGAGCCCGTGAGCCGCTATCCCACAGGCCGCCGATTGGCCAGGCGGCTCCATCCCAGCGCGATCCGATAGATGGCCCACACGCCGAGCGCGAACAACCCCACCGCCCAGATCGCGAAACCAACGAGCAGCAACGTGAGCGGCAGGCCGACGATGAACACGACGGCGGCCCATACTGCGGCGTACCAGAAGGTGCGGATCTGCCAGGTGAAATGCGACTCGAGCCAGCTGCCGCGCGCATCGCCGCGCTTCACGTAGTTGACGATCACCGCAATGATCGACGGCCAGCCAAAGATGAACGCCCCAACTACCGTCGACGCGCCAAACGCGCCGATCGCCAGGCCAACCGCATGCAGCGCATAGGTGATGTGCAGCGTGGTGATTAACGACGGGTCCGGGTCACGAACAACAGTGGCGTCTGTCATGTTCCTCCTCGCGGGCGAGACTGAAGTCCCGCCCTACATTTTCAAAACATTCCCCGTCAGAATCGAATCACGTTCTCGATGGACCAGGAAATAAGACGCGTGCCGGTGAACATCCGCTCGACCACGCGGCCGCCCCACATCGTGCCGGCGTAGCCGTTCACCGACCAGTGCGCCCGGATCGGCACGTCGATGGTGCCTTCAAGCACGGTACCGAGCGACGATTCGCCGCCGGCCGCGCGTCCGGAGAACCCGAAGAACCTGTCGCGGCTCGCCGTGGCGCCGCTGCCCTGATACCAGAGATCGCGGCCGTTCGCCAACGCCAGCCTATGTACTTCGATACGCGCGCGGAATCGCCGGGGTTCAATGAACGCCTGCGCGAAGAGGTCGTGCACGTTCATCTGCGTGTAGACCGCCGACAGCGCGTACTGACGCGACGACGGCAGCATCTGGAAGAACGTGTGGTGCCTGTCGTCGCGCGGATCGCCGTCGCCGGAGGCCCACAGGTATCCGCCGCGCAGCCACGGCCGCAGCGCCGCACCCGTCCAGCGATGGCCAGCTTCCACGGTTGCGCTGCCGCCAAAGTGCGACGCGCCGTACCAGTCGCCGGCCTGCAGCGCACCCCAGCCGGCAAGGTCGAACTCGCCCGCTCGTGTAGGCCGCACCAGCGCGTGCGAGCCGCCGAACGTGCCGATGGTGATGTTGACCGGGAGATCGTCTGAAAAGGTATTGTCGACCACGGCGACGTCGCCGCTACGGCGATCGCGGTAGAGGTACGCGAAGGCCTGAGACTCCGAGCGATCCGTTGTGCGCGTCGCCGATCCCACCCCAAGCTGGATCTTCGGTATCGATAGGTTGGTGGATTCCTCGAAGCCGCCCTGCGTGGGAACGAACGCCGCGGCGGTGAACTGCCAGCGGTCGCGATCCACATCGAACCGCGCGCCATCGAAGCGGCGCTGGTAGAAGGACCACTCGAAATTGCCGATCAAACGCGATTGAAGGCGTTCACGCGTCAGGCGATCGATCCCATGGCCGTGCGATCCGCCATAGCTCGGCAAAGGTTGTTCGTTCACCGAGCGAAGGCTGGCCTCGCCTGGCGATTGGCGGACTCCCGACGAATACGGCATTCTCCCGATCGTCAACGATCGCCGCCGATCGCGCGATTTCACGCGCACGGTCAATTCGCTGAGATAAAGCTGGTAGCTGTAGCGGACCCCCGTCGCAGCGAAGTAGAACGCGCCGGAGCCGAGTCCGCCAGGACCAATCGCATCGGTGGGCAGGTTCTCGAGACGGACGTAGTTGAACGCACCGGCGAGGTCGAAGGTCTCGCCGTCGACGCGGACGCCAAGCTCGGCGCGATTCCCAACGAAGGCGTAATCGGGATTGCCCACCGGCTGGTCCACCGGCACGAGAAGGTCGGCGCGCGGCTCGAAGAACGACCACGCCTCGACGCGAGTGACGTTGGAAACGGTGCCGGTCACCTTCGGTGCGGCAGGTTGTGCGGCTGCCGCAGCCGAAAGGACCAGCAGAAAGGCGGCCGCCGTTAGCCCTTCAACAAGCGATTGACTTCGTCCCAATTGACCACATTCCACCACGCGCCGAGGTAATCGGGGCGGCGGTTCTGGTACTTCAGGTAGTAGGCGTGCTCCCACACGTCGACGCCGAGAATTGCCTTCTTGCCTTCCATCAGCGGGTTGTCCTGGTTCGGCGTGCTCGTCACCTCGAGCTTGCCGCCGT
>JALDXK010000684.1:0-3431 GCA_032155105.1 Acidobacteriota bacterium | reverse complement strand
AGCACCAGCTGCTTCACCGGCACGAACACGAACTGCTGCACCAGCAGCTTCTGGTTGTTGACGTCCGATCCCAGCCACGCGCCCGCGTTATCGATCGACGCCGAGGTGAACGTGCCCCGCCGCGCGTTGATCGGATCATCTCGGCGATCGAACACCGTTGCGAAGCTCAACTTCGCAAGGTTGGCGACGAAGTCGAGCGGGATGATGTCGTTCCCCGGATCGGGATCGTAGGTGCGGTTGCGCTCGAACCGGTAGCCGTACACCACCTGCCACTGCTGCCGCCGCCACCGCTGATCGGCGCTGACACCCGAGACGTCGGTGATGGCGGTGATGTCCTCGCCGAGATCGTCGCGGATGCGATCGCGCGAAACGTATCCGTAGAGACTTGACCGCGCCCGCCACCCGAACAGGCGCGTGGTCGACAGGAACACCGTGGCGTCCCGGCTGTCGTACTCGTAACTGCCGAACAGGCCGAGCGTCAGCGCGCGTCCGAACAGGTTCGGGTTTTTCAGTTCGCTGACCACGCCGAGGTTGCGCGAGCTGGTGAACTCGTCGGCTTCGAGATTGCGCTCGCCCTCGATCTGGAACCCGTAGCGGAACGACCACTCCGGGTACTCTTCGAGGCTCACCACCGCCTTCACCGGCTGCACCCCCTCGGCCGGATCGCCGGTCGGCTGCGACTGAATGTCGACGATCCTGAACACGTTGGTGTCGTAGAGCCGCTTGCGCGCCAGCGCCCACTCATCGAGATTCACCGGCTTGCCAAGCTCGAAGCGCAGCGCCTGGGTGATCACTTTGCCGTTGGTCACCTCGCTCCCGGTGATCTCGACGTCCTGCAGCACCTGTTGCGTGCCCTCGGCGACCTCGATGGTCAGGGCCACGGTGTCGTCGGCGCTCACGTCGGGCACCACCTCGATGTCGGCCTGGTTGAAGCCCAGCCGCCGGTATTCGTCCTCGGTCCGGCGCCGTATTTCAGTGACGTTGGCGGCGATGTACGGCGAGGGAACCGTGATCGCCGCGGCCTTCTCAACCGCCGGCAGCCGCGCCTCGGACACGCCGGCGAACTTCACGGCGGTGATCTGCGCCTGCGGGCCTTCCTTGATGTCGAAGGTCACCACGCCGACAGTGCCGTCGATGTCGAGCGGCCGGCCCACGACCTCGGCGCGCAGAAAACCCTGCTCGCTGTAGAACTGGCGCAACGAACGCTCGACCAGCGTGCGATCGAGCCATGCCTCGATGTCGAGGCCGGCGGCGGTGATCTCCGCGCGCAGTCTTGCCTCGTCGAAGGCCTGGTTGCCGGTGAACCGGAACTCGCGGCCGGTGACCGGGATGCCGGGCGTCACTTCGATGTGCAGCCGCTTCACGTCGGCCGACGGCCGATCGATGTGGCCGACCACGATGCTCGCCAACTCGCCGCTGGTGACGAGGTGCCGGCGCACGCGGTGCGTCAGGTCTTCGATCAGGAACTGGTCGAACACATTGCGATGCCACGCCTCTTCGAGCTCTTCGATCAGGCTCTGCGGCGCAATGACCCCGCCGACCTCGAGGACCGTCCGCGGCCCCCGCTCGACCCGGTACTCGAGCGTCACAGCGCGCGCGTCGTCGGACTCGATGCGTCGCGTTCGCACGCGTGCTTCGAGGTAGCCCTGCTCATTGAAGGCCTCGCGAATGCGATCGATGTCGCGCTGCATCACCAGGAAATCGAACTCGTCGCCGGGGTCGAGGCTGATTTCTCCACGCGCCTGCGCCTCGATCGCGGGATCGACGTCGATGAACCGGATCTCGCTGACGGTGGGCCTGACGCGCCGTTCGGATGGCCGCCGCGACACGCCGCGCCCGAATGTCACCTGGTGCCGGACGCCCAGGCCAAGCGTGCCGCTGTCGCGCGAGATGGCGCGCAGTTCGACGTTGTGGCGCGGGTAGTAGCTGACCACGAACGTGGCCTTGCCGCTTTCGCGCAGGTCCTGCGACGCCAGGAACGAGACCTGCTCGCTCAACCGCTTGCTGATCGTCAGGCGCGTGGTCGGGTCGGTACGGCTGGTGCTGAGTAGCGTCGGGTCGTAATCAAAGTCGTCGCTGTAGTCGCCGCGCTCGACGCGGAAGGTGTCGAGGCCGATGGCCCGGCCGGTGACGCCGAGCAGGTCCGCCGACAGCAGCGTCAGCGCCAGCTCCGCGTTGGGGGTGCCGACGATGGCGGAGGCGATGTCGCCCGGGGTCATCGAGCCGTCCTCCGACGACAAATCGACCGTCGGCCGCTCCAACGACCCGGTCAGGGTCATCGTCACGTCGCTGTTGTTGACGCGCGCTTCGGCGGCGATGTTGAACTCCGGCCGGATGCGGCGCCGGTCGGTGAATGAGATGTCGCCGCGGGTGATGCGGAAGGTATTGCCGGCGAGGTAGATCTGTCCGCCCTCGCGCAGGGTGATGCGGCCATCCATCCCGGGCTCGGCGACCGTGCCGACCACGCGAACATTGGCGCCGGCGGCGAGGCGTCCATAGTTGTTGTCTACGGTGATGTCGTCCGTGGTGGTGAGCACGAGATTGAGCTGCAGCCGATCGAGATACGGCCGCTCGGCCTGCGGCGTCGGCGCCACTGGCGTGGAGGCCTGGCGCGCGAGCGCCGCCATCGTGATCGTCTCGGTGTAAGCGCCCTGCAGGACGCGGATGTCGCCGGTGAGCGACGGGCTCTTCGGATCGGGCCGGAACGTCACCAGCGCGTCGAGTTCGCTGCGCAGCCCGCGCGGCATCTCGAGCGCCACGCTCTGCGCCTGGATGTTCAGCGCGCCGCCGCTCGGCAACAGGCCGGCGAACTCCAGCGTCCCGTCAAGGGCGAGCGCGCCGCCGTTGGCCAGGCCGCGAATGCCGTCGAACACCGCCAGCTGCCCCTCGAGGACGATGGCACCGTTCAATTCAGACAGCAGTACGCGCGGCTCCGCGATCGCGATCTCGGCGTCATCCAGATCGATGCGGCCGTCGAGCAGCGGTTTCGAGGCGGTGCCCTCGATCAGCGTGTTGACATTCGCGGTTCCGTCGAACGCCACCGTGCTGACGAACGCCGACAGCACGCGCAGGTCGACGAGTCCCTTCACCGACAGATCGAGCGTCGGATCGTCGGCGGCGATCCCGACCGAACCGCCGAGCGCGATCGCGTTCTCGGCGACCGACCACGTGGCGTCGGCGATCGACAACGTGCCCTTCGCCAGTTCGAAACGCGACGGCCGCTGCTGCTCGACCGGGATGCCCGAGAACGTGAACTTGGCCGCGTCGAGGACCAGCGCACCCTCGATCGCCGCGAGCGTCAACTCCGGCAACCGCGCCGAGCCGCTCGCCGAGAAGTTGCCGACGATGCCGCCGGTGGCGACGTTGCCGGTAATGCGGGAGATGGTGAGGTCTTCGCCTTTGAGTGCCGCGTCCACGGTGAGCCCCTGCAC
>JALDXK010000683.1:0-3437 GCA_032155105.1 Acidobacteriota bacterium | reverse complement strand
GGTTCAACCGGAGCTTGCTGAGCGCTATTTCAAGGAAGCCACGGGGCTTTGCGAGCGAGACGCGGGCCGACTGTGGGGCGTGTCGCTCTGTGGTCCGATGGTGATCGTTGACCAGGCGACCGGCACGCGTGCCACAAGCCAACCGGAACCGGACGGGCCGCCACCGCGCTTTCCGGGCCTCGTGGATGGCCCCGTCTCCTGGGGCGGGTTGCGGTGGTTCAGCTTCCCTTTGTCCATGCTCCCAGAGAAGGATGCCGATGTACGTCAGCAGCTTATGCTTCACGGGCTGTTCCATCGCATTCAGCCCGAGCTGGGGTTCATAACGGAGGACGGCTTCAACGAGCATCTCGATACGCTCGAAGGGCGCGTCTGGATGCAGCTCGAATGGCGAGCGCTCCGCCGGGCGGTCGAATCGCGCGGGAGCGATCAGGCAAACGCGATCGCCGATGCGCTGGCCTTCAGGCGCGAACGCCGCCGCCGGTTCCCCGGTGCGGCGGACAACGAACGGCGAGACGAGATTCGCGAAGGGCTTGCCTCCTACACCGGCGTCGCGGCCTGGGCCAATTCGCCCGCGGATGCCCACCGTGCCGCAGCGTCAGCGCTCGCAGGAGGCGAATCGCAGCCGTCCTTCGTCGGAAATTTCGAAGGCGCGTCCGGACCCGCCTACGGTGTGCTGCTGGACGATCTCCTGCCGGGATGGCGCCGACAGGTTCGTAGCACCTCGGACCTTGGCGACCTGCTCGCCTCCGCAACCAGCACGCCACCGACGACGGATGTTGCCGTGGCAGCGGCGCGCTACGATGGGGCAACGCTGCGAACGGCGGAGGAGGCGCGCGATCGGGCGCAGCAGGTCCGCGTCGCCGAGTTGCGTCGACGCTTCGTTGATGGGCCCGTGCTGACGATGCCTGCCGGCGGCAGCGGGACCAGCGACACCACCGGCAGCGTAGGCATTCCGGGGGTCGGTACCGTGTTTTTTCGCAATTTCACCCTGTCCGCTCAATGGGGCCGTCTCAACGCCAACGGCGGCGTCTTGCGCGCTGCCGATGGGGCCACACTGTCCGTACCGGTTATCGGGCCCCTCGAAGGGGTCACCCTGCAGGGCGACGGCTGGAACGTCACGCTGAACGCGGGATGGCTCGTGCAACCGGCGGCGCGCCCTGGCTCATTTACTATCGTTCGCGAGAAGTAATCCTCCGTGACCCACGCGCGCGCACCTACCGGCTGGGCCGACGTGCGCCGTCTGTACCGACAAGCGCGATGAGGCCGTCGGCCAGCGTGCCTCGCCAATTGAGGTAGTCGTGGCCGCTGTTGAACTGCTGGTAGCGCACCTCGTAGCCTTTCGCGAGCAGCACGTCGCGCATGTGACGGCTCGGTTCGAGAATGGCGCCGCCGTTGCCGCGTGAGTCGACCTCGAAGACGCCGGCGTCCATCCAGAATCTCAGCGGCAGCTTCGGGCTCTTGATGAACTCCTTCGCCAACCAACCCGTTTCGGTCGTCGCATCAGCATCCGGGCCCATGCGCTCCGGTGCCCACCAGAAGGACCCAGACTGACACAGCACGTTCCCGAATATTCGGGAGTGACGAAGTCCGGCGTAGGTCGCAGCAATACCACCGAAACTGGATCCGCCAACCGTCGTCAGCTTCGGATCGCTCGTCACGCTGTAGTTGGCGTGGACCCAGGGCACGAGCTCTGTCGCGAGGAAATCGGCGAACTGCGGATTGGGTGGGAGCTCTTTGCTGCGCGTCTCCTGACTCGGATTCGCGATGAGGACCGCCACCATCGGCGGGATCTTCCCCGCAGCGATCAAGTTGTCGAGGATGATCGGTGTCGGCACGTTGTTCAGATAGGCGCCTTCGTCGAACAGAACCAGCAGGGCGTACGGCTTGCCGTTCGCGCGGTAGTCCGGTGGCGTGTACACCGAGAGATTGCGCTCGTTCTTCAACAGCGCGCTGACGATCTTGTGCTTGTGCACCTTGCCGGCCGGGATCTGGTCGTTGCGCACGATCCACGGTTGCGGAGGCGCACCAGGTAATTCGACCATCGACTGGCAGTCATGACGCGTCGCAGTCGGCTGCGAGCATCCCCAACGGCGTGGATTCAGCGGATCGCCCTGCACCGTCGCGGCACGCTGCGCCGCGCGTGGCGAACCGGACGCCTGCGGGTCGTTCGGCGACAGCGAGTAGGCGAAGCGTGACCCGCTCGGCATGCGGACCGTCAGGTACCAGACGTCCGTGTCGGCAAGGCGCGTCATCGCGTAGTCGGTCGGCGGTCCCGTCATGAACGAGCCCATGACCATCACGTTCCTGGTCTGCGGTGTCGCACGCCAGAGAAATGTCACCAACGTCCGTGTCGGGTCGCCTTCGATCGGCTCGACCAGCGGCGTTCCCGATTGCGCGACTCGCCCCCAGAACGACTCGGTGCTCGGATCGCCAGCGGCAATCTGCTTTCGCAGTGTGTCGATCGCAGGGCTCGTATATCTGTCTTGCTGGGGCTGCGGCTTCATCCGCTCGTCGAATGCGAGCCGATCGAGCAGCTTCAGTTGGTAGGTGCCCTGCTCAGCCTGGGACCCGCCGAGCGCCGCCACTTCCGAGACCGACGGCGCGCGCAACTCGAGCCGATAGGTGCCGGCGCGTTCGGCGATGAACGCGAGCGTCCGCTTGCCATCGCGAGGTCCGCCGAAATTGCGGAGGCGTACCCCATCGGGCGTGAAGACGGCGGCGAGAACGGTGATGCCGCGCTGATCGACTGCACCCGCCACGTAGTCGCCAGCGTCGAGGGCGATCGTGTAGTCGCGTGCGGAGCCGGCCGTGATTGCGGCTTCAACCGACTGTCCGACCGTGAGGAGATCCTGCGCCTGCGCGTAACCGGCGCTGAAACAGAGCGCAGTGAATGCCGCGGTCGCCGCTCGTGCCATACGGTCCCCCTTACGTCGGGCGAATGATAGTGGAAGGAGGGCCGACGCGACCAGGTCATTCACGGATCAGATTGCGCAGGCCACTCGGCTGAGTCATCCTCCAACAAGGCGGGTCGCGAATGTTGATTCGAATTCCAGTGTGCGTCGGATTCGCGGCGATGCTATCCGGCTGCGGCAGTTCCGCGGACCCAACAAGTCCGACGTCACCAGCCGGGTGCACTACCGCCATCACCATCGGCATCTTTTCAAATGGTGCGCCGGCGTCGCCGGGCCAGGGCATGGTGTGGACGTCGTATTTCCAGGCAACCGTCCTGCCCGCCCAGCCCTCAGTCTATGTCGTCGATATCAATTCCTCGCCGGCGGGGTGCCTGGCAACCTGGACGGCCGTTTCGGCCAACACGGCGGCGGTGCAACTGTCGCCCGCGAGCGGCACCGGACGGAGTCAGGTCGAGCTCTTCATGCCGGCGAATACTGGCGACCAGAGGATCGGACGCATACCCGCCAACCACCCAGGCACAGTCT
>JALDXK010000682.1:0-3444 GCA_032155105.1 Acidobacteriota bacterium | reverse complement strand
ACGCTCGGCCCCGGTGACGTGCCGATCGCCGGCATCGCCGGCGACCAGCAGGCCGCCCGGTTCGGTCAGATGTGCGTATCTCCCGGCCTGGCCAAGAACACCTACGGTACCGGCTGTTTCCTATTGCAGAACACCGGTGAACGGCCGGTGGCCTCACGCAAGCGATTGCTCTCGACCGTGGCGTTGCAGATCGGCGGCAAGACGACGTACGCACTCGAAGGCAGCGTCTTCATTGGCGGCGCGGTGGTGCAATGGTTGCGTGATGGGCTGGGCATCATCAAGACTTCGTCCGACGTCGAGGCGCTCGCGCTCTCGGTCGAAGACAGCGGCGGTGTGTACCTGGTGCCGGCGTTTGCGGGCCTGGGCGCACCGCACTGGGATCCGTACGCGCGCGGCACCATCGTCGGCATCACGCGCGGCACGAAGGCCGCACACATTGCGAGGGCAGCTGTAGAGAGCATCGCGTTCCAGGTTGCCGATCTGCTCGATGCGGCACGAGACGACTCGGGCATTGCTCTGGCGGAGCTGCGCGTAGACGGCGGCGCGGCCGCCAACGACCACCTGCTGCAGTTCCAGGCCGACGTGCTCGGTGTCGCCGTCGTGCGGCCACGGATCACCGAGACCACGGCGCTGGGCGCCGCGTACCTCGCGGGCCTGGCGGTGGGCTTCTGGGACTCGACCGACGCGCTCGCTCGTCATTGGCACGTCGACAAGCGATTCGAGCCGTCAATGCCATCGCCAGCGGCGGCGGCGCGCCGTGCGGAATGGCGGGAGGCACTAGGTCGCTCGAAGTCCTGGATCAAAGGGGGCCAGTAACGTGCGCAGGGCCGACATGATCGTCAGGCTCGAGGAACGGCACGCTGCCTGGGACGTGGTCGTCATCGGAGGTGGCGCGACTGGCGTCGGCATCGCGGTCGATGCCGCGAGCCGCGGTTATGACGTTCTCCTTCTTGAACAGCACGACTTCGGGAAGGGCACGTCGAGCCGGAGCACCAAGCTGGTGCACGGCGGGGTGCGTTATCTCGAACAGGGCAACATCGCGCTGGTGATGGAAGCGCTCAAGGAGCGCGGCCTGCTTCGGCAGAATGCTCCGCACCTGGTCAGCAACCTCGCGTTCGTCGTGCCGAATTACGACTGGTGGGAGGCGCCGTTCTACGGGCTTGGACTCAAGATCTACAACGTGCTGGCAGGGAAGTACGGGTTCGGCACGTCGGAGATCCTGACCCGCGAGGAAACTCTGTCGCGGCTGCCGATGATCAAGACCGAAGGCCTGCGCGGCGGCGTGGTCTACTACGACGGGCAGTTCGACGATGCGCGGCTGCTGATCAACCTGGTGGCGACGGCTGCCGACCAGGGTGCGACGCTCGTCAACTACGTGCGCGTTATCGCGATGACCAAGGGCGCCGACGGATTCGTCGACGGTGTCGTCGCGACCGATCAGGAAACCGGCCGCGAATTCACGATAGCGGCGAAGGTCATCGTCAACGCGACCGGTGCGTTTTCCGATTCGGTGCGCCGGCTCGCCGAGCACGGCGCCGACACGCTGATCGCGCCGAGCCAGGGCATTCACCTGGTGTTCGATCATTCCTTCTTGTCGGCGGAGTCGGCGATCATGGTGCCGCATACCTCGGACGGCCGCGTCATGTTCGCGATCCCGTGGCACGGCCACACACTCGTCGGTACCACCGACACGCCGATTGCAATGCCAACACTCGAGCCCAAGCCGCTACCAGAGGAGATCGAGTTCATCCTCGAGACGGCCGGGCAGTACCTGCGCAAGGCACCGACGCGGGCGGACGTCCTGAGCGTGTTCGTGGGCATTCGTCCCCTCGTCAAGAGCGGCGACGGCAAGTTGACCGCGGCGCTCTCGCGCGACCATACGATCCACATCGATGCCTCGGGGCTGTTGACGACGACGGGCGGGAAGTGGACCACCTACCGGAACATGGCGGAGCACGCCGTGGATCAGGCGGCCGATCTCGGGCGCCTCGAGGAGCGGCCCTGCGTGACGCGGACGCTCAATGTTCACGGTTACCACTCCAATGCGGATCGGTATGGGGCGCTCGGCGTGTACGGGTCCGACGCGCCGGCGATTGAAGACCTGATGCGCGCCACACCATCGTTGGCGGCGCCGCTGCATGCGCAGTTGCCGTACACCGGCGCGGAAGTGGTGTGGGCCACCCGTCACGAGATGGCCCGGACCGTCGAGGACGTGCTCGCCCGCCGCACCCGGGCACTGTTCCTCAACGCCCGCGCCGCAGATGCCATGGCGCCGGCGGTGGCGCGGCTGATGGCCGGCGAGCTAGGCTGGGATGCGTCGCGCCGGACCAAGGAAGTGACTGAGTTCTCTGCCCTCGCCAAGGGTTATCAGATCTAGAAGTCCATCATCGCGCGCGCGATGCACCTATTTGCCACGACTACTCCCGCGCAGGTGCTGGAGTCCGGCAAGCTCGCGGCAAGGGTCGAAGTCGAGCCCGTGTGATCCAGTGCAGGACAGCGGAGCGCCTCGGCGGCTATTGTCCTGAACTGGTCGTGTTCGACGTCGCCTGCAGGGTCTTCGCGAAGAACGCGCCAGCGTCGCCGGTGCTGGTGGCCCCGCCATCGAGGTAGAGCATCGTGGTGTCTTTCGACACCTGGTCGATGAGCCGGAATGGCAGGTACTCCGCGAGCGCCAGGCGGGTCTCTTCGTCGTTCATCGCTGCCGCCGCGGCGTCCGTCGCGGGCGCCTGCCCGGTCCGCGCCAACTTCACCATTGCGGCCTGCTGTGCTGGGGTGGGCGCAAACGATCGCCGCTCGAGGCCCTTGCCCGCGTCGATCGCCTTCACGGCCACGGCCGCTTTCACGCGCGCATCGGTGGCAGCGGTGGCCACGACGTGCGCGCCCGCCACGCCGGCGCCCCACACGCCGATGCGTGCGGCATCGACGCCCGGCTCACCCTGAAGATACGTGATCGCATTGCGAATATCGATGATCTGCGCCTCAGGGAGCAGGCGCTTGCGGCGCAGCCGGACCTTCGACGTGTGCTGCGAGAAGCGCAGCCGATCGTCCCAGCGGATCTGATCGGCGATGTAGATGAACGCACCGCTCTTGCCCCAGGCGCGATAGTCGATGGTCATGGCGACGAGCCCGCGTGTCGCAAATTCCGCCGCCTGTGCGGTCAGGGTCGCCGCCGTGTCGCCCCAGTCCGGCGCGAGGACCACCGCGGGAGCGCTGCTGCCCGCGGCGAACCCCGGTGGCAGGAATAGCGTGCCGTGCGACTTCACGCCTTCGCTGAAGCACGTGATGTCGCGGCTCGTGACCCCTGCGGCGATATTCCCCGCCGCGGGGGCGCGCCAGAAGACCCCGGGCAGGTGGCTCACCCAGGCGTCGTCGATCCCGGTTCGGTCCATCGCCTCGAGCAGCGCCTGCGGCGACGTGCCGGGCACGCGGCGGTAAGGGTACGAC
>JALDXK010000681.1:0-3453 GCA_032155105.1 Acidobacteriota bacterium | reverse complement strand
CTTTGGAATCGATCCGAAATGCTTCTCGGCGAGCCGTCGCACCTCGGCGGCGGTCGTGTCGCCGGCCACCACGAGCACCGCGTTGTTCGGCGCGTAATAGGTCTTGAAGAAGGCGCGGACGTCGTCGAGGGTGGCGGCCTCGAGCTCGGAGAGTGCGCCGTAGAAGTCGTGGGCGTTGTGCCAGTTGGTGTTGGCCCGCTCCCAGATCTCGATCCAGTCGAACGCGCCGTGCGGCTGGTTGAGCACATTGACGCGCACTTCCTCGCTGACCACGTTTTGCTGGTTCTTGAGGTTTTCGGCGGTGACGTCGAGCGAGCGCATGCGGTCGGCCTCGAGGAACAGCGCCCGCTCGAGACCGTTCGACGGCAGCGACTCGAAGTAATTGGTGTAGTCGAAACGGGTGGAGCCGTTGACGATGCCGCCGGCTTCCTGCATCAGCGCGACATGCTCCATCTTCTTCACGTTGGCCGAGCCCTGGAACATCATGTGCTCGAACAAGTGGGCGAAGCCGGTGCGTCCCTTCGGCTCGACGCGGAAACCGATGTTGTAGATGACCTCGACGAGAACGACCGGCGCGGATTTGTCTGGACTGACGACGACCTTCAGGCCGTTGTCGAGGGTGAAGTACTCGACCGGCACCGTGAAGGTCTGCGCTGGGACGGGTGCGGTGATGAATAGCAGCAGCGCGGCAAGCGAGGAGAGTAGTCGCATTCGGCCATCCTAGATCAGAACGGCCCGCCGGCTACTTCTGCAATCCGAAATCTGAAATCTGAGATTCTTCTTAGGCTTCCTTGCCCTGCACGACTTCCACCGACTCCGGCCCGTACTGCTGCAGCAGCGACAGCATGCCGGTGTAGAGGAAGCCGACCTGGAACAGCATCAGGAACGGCACCGTGCCATAGATGCCGTTGGCAAGGGCGTAGAACAGCGTCGCGGTGAAGTAGAGGCCGAGCGCGAGCTCGATCATCGGCTGCACCGACACGGACTGGCGGTACTTCTTCTGGACCCACTCGTCCGAATTGCCCTCGACGGCGTACTTCGGCGTGCGCACGAACTCGCTGGGTTTGTGGAACAGGGCCTCGAACACCGCCCTGGTGTTGTTGACGGCGAGGCCGATGCCGATCGACATCAGGAACGGCAGGTAGCGCAGGCGCTCGGTCCACGTCTGCGGATACAACTCGCGCTGGCACACCATGTAGAAGTTGGCCACCGACGCCGTTGCCGCGAAGAACAGCGGGATGTCGATGAGCAGCATCTCGTACCAGCCCATGTTGTAGCGGATCACCATCGACGGCGCCATCAGCACCGACAGCACGCACATCAGCGGGTAGTTGAAGTTGGCCGAGAGATGGAAGAACGCTTCCGCCTTGACGTGGAACGGCTGGTCTGATTGCAGGATGCGCGGCATCAGCTTCATGAAGGTCTGGATCGATCCCTTCGCCCAGCGATGCTGCTGCGACTTGAAGGCATTCATTTCGACCGGCAGTTCCGCCGGCGCGACGTGATCCTGCACGAACACGAACTGCCAGCCCTTGAGCTGGGTGCGGTAGCTCAGGTCGAGATCTTCGGTGAGGGTGTCGTGCTGCCAGCCACCGCCGTCGAAAATCGCCTCGCGGCGCCAGATGCCGGCGGTGCCGTTGAAGTTGAAGAAGCAGCCGGCGCGATTGCGGCTGCCATGCTCGAGCACGAAGTGCGCGTCGAGGAGGATCGCCTGGATCTTCGTCAGCAGCGAGTAGTCCTCGTTGACGTGACCCCAGCGCGCCTGCACCAGCGCCACCTTCGGATCGGTGAAGTAGTGGATCGTGCGCGTCAGGAAATCCGGTTTCGGGATGAAGTCGGCATCGAAGATCGCCACGAAGTTGCCGCGGGCGACCTTGAGCCCCTCGTCCAGCGCGCCGGCCTTGAACCCGGTGCGATCCTCGCGGTGGATGTACTTGATGTCGACGCCGTGCAGCGCATGGCGGCGCACCGCCAGCTCGGCGATCTCGCGCGTTTCGTCTGTGGAGTCGTCCAGCACCTGGATCTCGAGCTGCTCGCGCGGGTAGTCGATCTGGCACACCGCGTCGACGAGTCGATCGACGACGTACATCTCGTTGTACAGCGGCAGCTGGATGGTCACCACTGGCAGCTGGTCGAAGTTCACCTTCGGCTGCGGCTGCTCGTGCTTATGTTTCATGTAGACGTACACCAGGTAGTAGCGGTGCCATCCATAAGCCGCGAGGATGAGGAGGACGAAGAAATACGAGGCGAGGATGAGGGTTTCGACGGCAGTCATCTATGATGGGCGCGCACGCCTCTTAGTCCAGTCCATCATAATACGACTGTAGCAATGAATACCGTAGTTGAGTTGCGCACCCTCCTAGATGAGGTTCGCGAAGGGCGGACCGAGCCGGCGCAGGCACTCGAGCGCATTGTGGCCGCGCTTCGGCATCAACCCTTTGAGGACCTGGGGTTTGCCAAGGTCGATCACCATCGCGCGCTCCGTCAGGGATTTCCCGAAGTCATCCTCGGGCTGGGCAAGACGCCGGCGCAGATCGCCGCGATCGGGGCGGAGATCGTCAAGCGCGGCAGTCCACTCCTCGTCACCCGCGCCGATGCTGCCGCCTTCGCAGCGGTGAAGACCGCGGTGCCAGGCGCGGAGTATCACGAGACTGCGCGCTGCATCACACTGAAGGGGCCAGTGGCGCCGGGCGTGGGCATCATCGCGCTCTGCTCGGCCGGCACGTCGGATGTGCCGGTCGCCGAAGAAGCCGCGGTCACGGCGGAGCTGCTCGGCAATACCGTGGAACGGATCTACGACATCGGCGTCGCGGGGATTCACCGGCTGCTGTCGCAGCGCACGCGCCTCGAATCGGCGCGCGTGATCATCGTGGTGGCCGGCATGGAAGGCGCGCTGCCCAGCGTGGTCGCCGGCATGGTCGGCGTGCCGGTGATCGCGGTGCCGACCAGCATCGGCTACGGCGCGAGCTTCGGCGGCATCGCGGCGCTGCTCGGCATGCTGAACTCGTGCGCGAACGGCGTCTCGGTGGTGAATATCGACAACGGCTACGGCGCCGGCTGCATCGCGTCGATGATCAATCATCAGTAGCAATTAGCAATCAGCAATCAGCAATCAGGAAACGCAAGTGCTCGCAATACGCACGCTTGAATTCGATCGCATCGTCGACGCCGTCACCGCGCTCGCGCTGACGCCGCTCGGCGCCGCGTCGCTCGCCGAGCTCACGCCATCGACCGATCCGAAGATCGTCGTCTCGCTGCTGGCGGCCACGAGCGAGACCGCCAGGTTCCTCGAACGCCACCCGCTGTTCCCGCTGCGTGCCGGCGACGGGCTGCCCGACGCGCTCGATGCGCTCGAGGTCACGGGCCGGCCGCTCGAGCCGCTGCAGTTGCGCCCGCTCGCCGCCTTCCTCGATTCGGTCGATCAGTCGCGCGCGGCCGTGGCGCGCGCCGGCG
>JALDXK010000680.1:0-3459 GCA_032155105.1 Acidobacteriota bacterium | reverse complement strand
GCAGCGGGTGTCCGTTACTCGGCGACGATCGAGGCATTCCAGGAAGTGCCTTTGGCCTTCAAGGCGTCCGGCTACGTGGACGAGCTCGTTCGACGCCAGGGCGCGGATGGCCGTCTTCGGGTCGCGCAGGCTGGCGATCAGGTCGGCCGCGGAACGGTTCTCGCTCGTGTTCATGAAGCCGACTACCAGGAACGCGTCAACCAGGGGCGCGCAAAGCTGGCGGAAGGAGAGGCGTCGCTTCGGAAGGCGCGCCTGGATCTGGAACGCGCCACCACGCTCTTCGCCTCCGACAGCCTGACCAAGCCGGAGCTCGATTCTGCGCAGGCCTCGTTCGACTCCGCGCAGGCGCGCGTGACGTCTGCACAGGCGGAGATCGAGCTGGCACTCAGCGCGCTTCGCGACTGCGCTCTCGTAGCGCCCGCCAGTGGAGTGCTACTCGAACGGAAGATCGAGGTCGGGACGCTCGTCGGCGTGGGCACGGTCGGCTTCGTGCTGGGTGATGTCAGCGCGGTCAAGGCGCGGTTCGGCGTCCCTGACTCGGCGATTGCGACCGTGAAGCTTGGGGAGAGCATCGAGGTGCTCGTCGATGCAGTTGCGGCCACGACCTTCACCGGCCGCGTCACGGCGCTCGCGCCGATCGCGGATCCACAGAGCCGCGTCTTCGACGTCGAGGTCACCATCCCGAACCAGGATGGGCGCCTTCGTCCCGGGATGATCGGCACGGTTGCCCTGGGCGCTCCCCCAGCCGATCTTCGCCAACCGTCTCTGACCGTTCCGCTGGGTGCTGTCGTCCGTTCCGCAGAGGATGCGGATAAGTACGCCTTGATGGTCGTCGCCCGCCAGGGTGACGACGAGGTTGCGCGCCTGCGGTCGGTCGAGCTCGGTGAGGTCATGGGCAACGGCGTCGCGGTGACGAGCGGCGTCACGTCCGGAGACCGAGTCGTCATCACGGGAGCAAACCTCCTGGTGGACGGTGACCCGATTCGCGTCATTCCCTGAGCCCAAAGCCCAGAGTCGAGAGCCAGAGAGGACCGTCATGTCTCACCGCAAAAGCGACGACGAGATTGCCAAGAACACGCACAACACGGCGCGCTTCTTCACCGAGACGCGTCACGTCTCGTGGGTCCTGCTGCTGGGCACGATCGTGTGGGGCATCTACGGCTACTTCCAGATGCCGCAGCGCAAGGATCCGGAGATTCAAATCCGCCAGGCGCTCGTCCTCTGCCCATGGCCCGGCGCCACCGCGGAGAAGATCGAGGAACTGGTCACGCGCCGGATCGAAGAGAAGGTCGCCGAGAACGTCAAGGTCGAGAAGGTCGAGTCGAACACGCGCACCGGCGTGACCGCGGTCTACATCACGCTCGTCGAGGGTGTGGCGGACACCGGCAAGGAGTTCGACGACATCAAGTTGAAGCTCGACACGCTGACCGATCTGCCGCAGGGCGCCGGGCCGCTCAACTTCATCAAGGATTTCGGCGACACCGCCGCCCTGATGTTGACGGTGGCCAGCCCCAAGGTGGGCGAGACAGAGGTCGCCATTCGTGCCCGCTCCGTGCAGAAAGCGATCGAAGAGGCGCGGGCGCAGGCCGACCCATCTGCCGGCGCCACCCGCGTCACCCTCGTGCAGGGGCTTCCGACCTCCGTTCCTCTCGAGCTCGTTCGCAGGCCCATCCGCCTGTTTGCCGACGCGGCGATGGCCGACGGCGTGCTCCGCGATGCGCGCGTGCTGACCGGGCCGGGCTATGTCGGGGTCGACGGCGCCTCGGAGGAAGACGACGCCGCGCTGCGGGCCTACGTGGATCGCTTCATTCGCGAACGACTGCGCGTCTCGGAGTTCCACCCCGATTCATGGCCGGCGGTCGTGGTCAGGAACCCTGGTGATGCTCGGACGCGACTGCATGAATCCGCCGGCGACAAGTACACCTACCGCGAACTGGACGACTACACCGATCTGCTGGTGCGTGCCATGAAGACGCTGCCGATGGTGTCGAAGGTGACGCGCACGGGGCTGCTCAACGAGCGTGTGTATCTGGAGTACTCGCAGGAGCGTCTGGCCTCGTACGGCGTGAAAGTCGGCGTCCTCGATGATGTCTTGGGCGCGCGGAATATCACGTTGCCGGGCGGCATGCTCGAGATTGGCGACAAGAATCTCACCGTCGATCCCTCGGGCGAGTTCACGAGCGAAGCCGAGATCGGCGACGTGCTCGTGCCGACGGCGAGCGGCCGCCAGGTGTACTTGCGCGATATCGCCACCGTTGGCCGTGGCTACGAGACGCCGGTGCGCTTCTACAACTTCTTCAGCCAGCGCGGCGAGGACGGAACGTGGCGCCGCGCGCGCGCGATCACGCTCGCCATCCAGATGCGATCCGGTCAGAAGATCGGCGAGTTCGGTGAAGCCGTCGACGCGAAGCTCGATGAGATTCGCGCGCAGCTGCCCAACGACCTGGTGTTTGCGCGCACGTCCGATCAGCCGCGGCAGGTCGCCGAGAACATCGACCTGTTCATGGGTAGCCTCTACGAAGCGATCGCGCTCGTCGTCCTGGTGTCGCTGATCGGATTCTGGGAATGGCGATCGGCCCTGCTGATGGCGCTGTCGATCCCGATCACGCTGGCGATGACGTTCGGGATGATGTACGTGCTCGGGATCGATCTTCAGCAGATCTCGATCGCGTCGTTGATTCTCGCGCTCGGCCTGCTGGTCGACGATCCGGTCGTGGCCGGTGACGCCATCAAACGCGATCTGGCGGCCGGGTGGCCGCGCATCATCGCGGCGTGGCTCGGGCCCACCAAGCTGGCGACTGCGATCCTCTATGCCACCATCACGAACATCGTCGCGTACCTGCCGTTCCTGATCCTGCCGGGAGACCCGGGCGTGTTCCTCTACAGCATGCCGATCGTCATCGGCTGCTCGCTGGTGGCGTCGCGCATCGTGTCGATGACCTTCATCCCGCTGCTCGGCTACTACCTGCTGCGGCCGAAAGCGGAACCCTCAATCGAGGAGCGGCGCAAGAGCGGATTTGCAGCGGCGTACTACAAGGTCGGTCACTTCGCGATCGAACATCGCTGGGCATTCCTGGCCGCGTCATTCCTGATCCTGGTGGCGGGCGGCTGGTTCGGCCGCCAGCTCAAGACCCAATTCTTCCCGCAGGACCTGCAGTACCTGTCCTACGTCGATGTCTGGCTGCCGGAGGACGCGCCGGTCTCAGCGACCGACCGAATCGCGAAGGAGGTCGAAGCCACGGTCCAGCGGCTCGCCACGAAGTACGAGCAGGAGCATGCGAGCGATGGGGAAGAGCGGCGCGTGCTGAAGTCGCTGACGACGTTCGTCGGAGGCGGTGGCCCGCGCTTCTGGTTCTCGGCCGCGCCCGAGCAGTCGCAGCGGAACTACGCGCAGGTGCTCATCGAGGTCTTCGACAAGCACGACACCAATCACCTGGTCGACGAGCTGCAGAAGGAGCT
>JALDXK010000679.1:0-3467 GCA_032155105.1 Acidobacteriota bacterium | reverse complement strand
CCCCGCGGCGCACCGTTGAGCCGATCCTCAGCCCGAGCAATCCCGAGCCGCTGATCATCAACTTCGTCAACACCAGCCTGCGCGACATCCTGACGTTCATCGGCAACTACAGCGGCATCAACGTCACCTTCGACCGCGACCTGCAGGACCGCTCGATCACGGTCAAGATGGAAGGCGTCTCGCTCGAGCAGGCGCTGCAGCAGATCATGCTGTCGAACCAGCTGTTCTACCGCGTCCTCAACGAGCGCACCATCATCGTCGCCGCCGATCAGACGCAGAAGCGCCAGCAGTACGAAGAGCAGGTGATTCGCACCTTCTTCGTCTCGCACGCCGACGCGTCGGAACTGAACCAGCTGTTGACCGGCCTGATCCGCGTGGCGGGCATGGCCATCCAGCCGCAGATCCAGTTCAACAAGACCACCAACACCATCACCATTCGCGCCACCACGCCGGTGATGCAGATTGCCGAGAAGATCATCGAGGCCAACGACAAGCCGCGCGCCGAGGTCATGGTCGACGTGCAGATCCTCGAAGTGAGCCGCGAGCGCACCAAGCGCTACGGCCTGGACCTCGGCACCTATTCGATGGCGCTGGCGTTCTCGCCGGAATCGGCGCCGTCCGACGCCGCGAAGCCGATCAACCTCAACACGATTTCCCAGGGTGTCAGCACCTCGGACTTCTATTTCTCGGTTCCCCAGGCGGTGGTGCGCTTCCTCGAGAGCGACTCGCAGACCAAGGTACTCGCGAAGCCGAACCTGCGCGGCTCCGAAGGGCAGAAGCTGTCGTTGAACCTCGGTGAAGACGTGCCCGTGCCGAGCACCACGTTTACGCCGCTGGCCGGCGGCGGTTCCAACGTGAACCCGCTAACGTCGTACGGCTACCGCACGATCGGCATCATCGTCGACATGACGCCGCGGGTGACCTACGACGGCGACATCATCCTCGAGATCACGATCGAGAACAGCGCGCGCGGACAGGACACCAACATCGCCGGCCAGAACCTGCCGTCGTTCTTCTCGCGCAAAGTGGCGACCAAGCTGCGGCTTCGCGACGGCGAATCCAACCTGCTGGCCGGCCTGCTGCGTGAAGACGAGCGCAAGTCGCTCACCGGTTTCCCCGGCGTGATGCGCCTGCCAATCGTCAAGCAGCTGTTCTCGAACAACGATCAACTGATCCGCCAGACCGACATCGTGATGCTGCTGACGCCGCGCATCGTGCGCACGCACGAACTGCGGGCGCAGGACCTCAGCCCGATCTACATCGGCACGCAGAGCAACATGGCGCTCAGCGGACCGCCGGTCCCGATCGGCGGCGTGCCCGAGCCCGAGCCTCCGCCTCCGGCAGCAGCCGCACCGGCGGCTCCGGTAGCCGCGCCTGGCACGCCGGGCACCATGCGTCCGCCCGTCGAGCCCGTGCTGCCCGCAGGAACGGGCCCGAAGCCGGTGATTCCGCCGGGGAGCACCGCCATACCTGGGACGACGGCCGCGCCGACCGTGCCTGCCGCCCCTCCGACTGCCCCGACGACGACACCGGTTGCGCCGGTGCCAGTGCCGCCCACGGAGCCGCAACCCGTGACGGCGCCACCAACCGCGCCGACCGTGATTCCCACGCCCGCACCGGCTGCGCCGACCACGCCGCCCGGCGCCCCGGCCACCGCGCCGCCGGCCCGCATTACGCTGAGCCCGCCGAGCGAGATGCGCGTGGGGAGCGGACCGTACACGGTGCCCATCTCGATTGCCGGCGCCAACCGGCTGTCGACGCTCACGCTGGCAATTACCTACAACCCCGCGCTGATGCGCGTGCGAAGCGTCCAGGAAGGCACGTTCATGCGGCAGGGCGGCATCACGCCCGCGTTCAGCCAGCAGGTGGATGAGAAGAGCGGACGCATCGACATCGTGATTACCCGGCCGGGCGACCAGACCGGCGCCTCGACGGCAGGCCTTTTGGCTGCCATCCTCGTCGAACCTCTGACGGTGGGCACGGGCTCGCTCGGCCTCACCGGGTCAGCGACGGTGCCCGGCGGTGGCAGTGCCGCACTGCAATTCCTGCCCGCGGGGATCACGATCCGATAGTTTCGAGGACACGGAGAAGTAACGGAGAACACGGAGACCGATGCAACGCGGTTTTACGTTCGTCGAACTGCTGGTCGTGACGACGATCCTGCTCATCCTGGCCTCGGCTGTACAGCCGCTGGCGAAGGTGACGGTGCAGCGCACGCGTGAGGCCGAGTTGCGCCGCGTGCTGCGCGAGATGCGGACCGCGATCGACAAGTTCAAGGACGCCGCCGACGCCGGCATGATCCCGACCACCGAGCTCAAGGCCGCCAGCGAAGGTTATCCACCGGATCTCGAGACGCTCGTCGACGGGGTGTCGGTGGCCAACGACGCGTCCGGACGGAAGCTGAAGTTCCTGCGCCGCATTCCGGTCGATCCGATGACCGGCGACACCGAGTGGGGGCTGCGTGCCTACCAGGACAAGCCCGACACCACCTCGTGGGGCGGCCAGAACGTGTTCGATGTCTACTCGAAGAGCCAGGGCACCGGCCTCGACGGCACGAAATACCGCGATTGGGATTGAGAGAAGGTACCCGTATGCGAATCCCCACATGGCCTGCCCGCCGAAGCCTTGGCGAAGGCGGGTCGCGAGGGTTCACGATGATCGAGCTGATGATCGTCATGACGCTCGTCGTGATCCTGAGCAGCATGGGCATGGTCCAGTACCGCAACAGCGTGCGCCGAACGCAGGAAGCGGTGCTGAAGGAAAACCTGTTCCGCATGCGCGACGCGATGGACCAGTTCTACGCCGACAAGACCAAGTGGCCGATGGACCTGAGCGAGCTGGTGTCTGAAGGCTACATCCGCGAGATCCCCGAGGATCCGTTCACGCACTCGAAAGACACGTGGCGCACCGAGACGGCCGAGCCCGACGGCAATAACCCGGCATCGTCAGGCGGCATCGACAACGTGTTCAGCGGTTCGGAGGAGACGGGGTTGGATGGGTCGAAGTACTCAGAATGGAATTAGAGAAGTTAAGAGTTAAAAGTTAAAAGTTAAAAACAAAGGGCCAGAGTGCGGAAGCACCATGGCCCTTTTTCTTTTGCATCTGTGCGTGGACGTTTACGGCGTCACGACAATCTGGGTGGACGTTGTCGCGGTCTGTCCGTTCGAATCGGTCACGGTGCCGGTGAGTGTGTAAGTGCCGGCTCCGCCGAAGCGATACGCGAAGTTGTTCGCGTTGGTGCCGCTGAAGATGACCTGGCCGTCCTGCAGCGTGACGCGTGCCGACACGATCTGCGCTGGCGCGGTCGCGAGCGCACCAAACGTAATCGGCGTCGCCGTGCTCGTGGTGGTAGAGGCGGGTGCCGTCAGCGTAACCGTCGGCAACGGCGCCCGGTTGATGGTGATCGCGTCCGACGCGATCGCGGTGTTGCCATCCACGTCAACCGCCCTGGCCGTAATCGTGTAACC
>JALDXK010000678.1:0-3471 GCA_032155105.1 Acidobacteriota bacterium | reverse complement strand
CTTTCCGAAAGGGGCGCCCGTCGTGCGCCCCTTTTTTTCGCTTCGTGTAAAAGGGAACCTGCTTCACTTTCCCCATCCGCTTACGCCACACGTAATTCTTGGTCAACGCACCTATAATCCTGCCGTGGTTTCAGAAACCGTCGAGGCCGAAGGCCATCTCATCGACTCCGGTAACTTCCAATCCATCCTCACGACCATCGTCGAGCACGGCTCGGAGTACGAAATTCTTCGCTTCGACATCGGCCGCAGGAATGAAGAAGGTTCACGCCTCACGCTGAAACTGACATCCGCAACCGATGACCGGTTGCAGGATCTGCTCTCGAAGTTGTCGGTCTTCGGCTGCTACGTGAAGGGCACGCCGAACGCCACGCTGCGTGCGGCCGACATGGATGGCGCTGCGCCGGACGACTTCTACTCCACCACCAATCACCGCACCTCGGTGTTCCTCGACGGCGAATGGGTGCAGGCCCACGACCAGCGAATGGATGCAGTACTCGTGGCTTCCGGATCCCGGATCCCGGGTACCGGATCCCGTGTGGAATGCCGCTAGTTGGGTGACGTTCGCAAAGGCGACCTGATCGTCTGCGGCATGCAGGGCATCCGTGTCGCGCCCGACGTGCAGTCGCGCGACAAGCCGTCGTTCGGTTTCATGAGCAACGAGGTGTCGTCGGAGCGACGGGTCGAGACCGCGGTGGCGAAGGTCTCCGACTTGATGGCGCGGGTCAGGAAGGCGGGCGGCAAGATCGCCTTCGTTGCCGGCCCCGTGGTGGTGCACACTGGCGGCTCGGAGTATTTCTGCGAGCTGATTCGCCTCGGCTACGTCCACACCCTGTTGTCGGGGAACGCGCTGGCGGTGCACGACATCGAGGTCGCGCTGTCGGGCACCTCGCTCGGGATCGATCTCAACAGCGGCCATCCGGTCGAGCACGGTCACCGCAATCACATGCGCGCGATCAACGCCATTCGCCGGGCTGGCGGCATCGGCAAGGCGGTGGACACCGGCGTGCTCACGTCGGGCATCATGCACGCGTGTCACGTCCACCAGGTGGGCTACATCCTTGCCGGGTCGATCCGAGACGATGGGCCGCTGCCGGAGACGATCATGGATCTCGTCGCGGCGCAGGATGCGTATGCGGAGGCGCTGGTCAACGTCGACGTCGTCGTGATGTTGTCGTCGATGCTGCATAGCATCGGCGTTGGCAACATGCTCCCGTCGTGGGTTAAGGTAATCTGTGTAGACATCAACCCGGCGGTGGTGACCAAGCTGTCCGATCGGGGATCCACGCAAACCATCGGGATCGTGACCGACGTCGGCTTGTTCCTGCATCAGTTGGCAGAACGCTTGAACTCTCCGTGATCTCCGTACTTCTCCGTGTCCTCGACAGGTTCCTATGTTTAGAACGCTGATCGATCCGTCGACGCTCGCCAGGCACCTCGCCGATCCGAACTGGGTCGTCATCGATTGCCGCTTCGATCTCACCAACGCCAACAAGGGTGAGGAGCAGTACCGCGAGGCGCACATTCCAGGCGCGCGGTACGCGCATCTCGATCGGCACCTGTCGGGTCCGAAGACCGGCACCAACGGCCGTCATCCGCTGCCTGATGCCGAGACGCTGGCAAGGACGTTCAGCGACCTCGGGATCAGCACGGGCTCGCAGGTGGTGGCCTACGACGCCGATAGTGGCATGTATGCCGGGCGCCTGTGGTGGATGCTGCGCTGGCTGGGCCACGACGCCGTGGCGGTGCTCGACGGCGGGATTGCGCGATGGCAGCGAGAAGGTCATCCCGTGCGCGGTGGCGTCGAGTCGTCTACGCAAGGCCACTTCAAGGGCGCGCCGCGTCCGGGGTGGCGGTTGTCGGTAGACGAGGTCGCTGGCATCGTCGGCGATTCCACCCGGCTGCTCGTCGATTCGCGCACGCCGGATCGCTACCGGGGTATCGGCGAAACGCTCGACACGGTTGGCGGGCACATTCCGGGCGCCGCGAATTACTTCTTCCAGCAGAACCTCACGGCCGACAAGACCTTCAAGTCGCCCGAAGATTTGCGCACCCAGTGGGCGGCGATCATCAAGGGCCGCGACGCGAAAGATGTGGTGGTGTATTGCGGGTCCGGCGTCACCGCCTGCCACAACCTCCTGGCGCTGGAACATGCTGGGATTCAAGGGGTTAAGGTGTTTCCCGGCTCTTGGAGCGAGTGGTCCGCCGACCCCTCTCGACCGGTCGCTACCGAGCCAGAAGATCCGTAGCCCGTCTCGCCGAAGCCCTCGTGGGATGAAAACAGGGGCGAAGGCGCACAAACCTTCCCCACAGGGTTTCCGTCCAACCAGCCATGAAGACGATGACCCTTCGCCTCCTGTTTACGTTGGCCATCCTGGCCGGCCTGGCCGCCGCGCCTGATGCACAGTCGTTCCGCTGGGAGCCCAACCGCTCCCTCGACACGGTGGGCGAGCGCGTCGAGCGCGCCATCGAACAGGCCCAGCGCTCGATCGATCGCCAGTGGCGGACGTATGAACGCCAGTGGGAAATGCGCGCGCGTGCCGCCGAGCGCGCCGCCGCGCTGGCCGCGCGCAACGCCGAGCGCCACGCCGCCACCATCGAGCGGCAGGTGCGCGCGCAGGTCGACCGCCAGATCAACAACGAGATACGCGCGTACCGGCATTACGGCGATCACTTCGCGTTCAACAGCGGCCGCGCCGGTCGTGGGGCGGAGATGCAGGTCGGCAACGACGCCGACCCGTGCCGCGACGGTAACGATCGCGATGACGATTACTACCAGCACTGCGAGGTTCGCGAGTCGAACCTGCCGGCCGGCCCGCTGAACGTCGATGCCGGTCAGAACGGCGGCGTCCACGTGGAAGCGTGGGACCGCAGCGAGATCCGCGTCCGCGCCATCGTCCGCGGCTCGGCGCGTTCCGATGCGCGCGCGCGCGAGATTGCCAACCAGGTGCAGGTGCAGGCCGGTGGCGGCCGCGTGACGGCGACCGGCCCGGACCTCGATCGCCGCGAGTGGTGGTCGGTCAGCTATCGCATCAACGTGCCGCGCAAGAACGACCTCGACCTGTCGGCCACCAACGGCGGCATCACCATCCTCGGCGTCAGCGGCAACCTGCGCTTCGACACCACCAACGGCGGCGTGCGACTGCAGGACGTGGGTGGCCGCGTCAACGGCGACACGCGCAACGGCGGCCTCAACGTGCTCCTCGGCGGCTCGCGCTGGGATGGCGAAGGGCTCGACGTGGAGACCAGCAACGGCGGCGTCACGCTGTCGATTCCCGAGGGCTACAATGCCGAGCTCGAAACCCGCACCGTGAACGGCGGCTTGCGGATCGACTTTCCCATCACCGTGCAGGGCGAGCTGACCTCGCGCCGCGGCATCACCACCACGCTCGGCTCCGGCGGCCCGCCGGTCCGCGTCCGCACCACGAACGGCGGCGTGAAGATCAATCGAAGGTAGGGGCGGGACTTCAGTCC
>JALDXK010000677.1:0-3475 GCA_032155105.1 Acidobacteriota bacterium | reverse complement strand
TCGCCAGTCCGCGGGCGGCAAAAACCGCCGCCCGTTCTTGACCGCTGCAACCAGCACCAGGACAAGGGCTTAGCTGCTGCTCTGTCATCGCACCTTGTCCACCAGGATGCGACCGAGACGATCGGACGACTCACCGCGAGGGGGGAACACCTCACGCGTGGGCCTGTTCCCCCCCTGTGTTCCCCTCCCTGTTCCCCTGTCAGGCGCTCAGGCCGTGCCGACCAGGTGTGAGAGACGAAAGTACTGGCGGCGCATTTCATGACGTTCAAACCGTCCTTCTCTCCGTTCGATTGCCTCGGCGAGAGTCGTCGACATGGCGACGTCGACCGCGCGCTCGCCATCGAGTTCCACTGCTCGACGCAGTGCTCGAAACCGCGGGGTCCCGAAGATGCGACGCGCCCGTCGCATACGCTTGTCTTCGCCCGCCGAAGCGAGCGTGCTGGCTTCCCAGAACCACCGCAGCTCGTTCGCGGTGACCGGATCCAATGGAGCGCCGAGCTCGTGCCGAAAGGCGGTCTCGTAGTGGTCTGCAAGGTCCTGCGCTCGGCCTTCGCTGTCGGTCTGCTCGACCGGGACGAGGAGCTGGATCGACCATGCGGGCAGTGCACGCAGGAGTTCCGCATGGCGGCGCAAGAACACTCGGAAGTCGTGCGGGAGCGGGCTCACCAGAAGGTACAAGAACGCGTGAGTTCGACCATCGGGTGAGATGCCAATCGGCAGCTTGTCGGGGAAGTGCCGCACGGTGATGTTCGGCTTCAGGCCGAATGCCAGGCGCGGCAGCGCGTCCCGATCAAGGGACGTTTCGGTCAAGAAGTGAGCGACCTTGTCTTGCTCCGACCCGAGCCAGCGGAACTCTCGATGCGTGATGACGTGGTCGAGAATCATCAGCCGCTCGAGCGCCCGCCCAAGCGCCATCCGCTTGCGGAACCGAACGTCCCGCTGTTCGATCGCGTCGTACAGGGTCGTGTTGTGCAGGTGGTAGACGCGAGCCTTGTTGTGGCCGCAGCGATACGGTGTCGCGAACTTCCGCGTGGTCAACCTCTCGAGGAAGTCGACCATCTTCTGTCCACGGGCGATGCGCGCGAAGGTGCAGTACTGCCGCCCCAGAAAGAAGCCAGAGTGCAGCATCACTTCGACCAGGAAGGCGGCCTGCCGATGCGTGAAGCCGAAGCTTGCGACGCGCTTGACACGCTCCTCGTGGGTCACAGGAACTCCTCGAAGATGCGCGGGTTGGGGCTCCGGCCGGACCGCCCGCCGCGGCCTCCAAGGCCGGTGCTGATGCGGTACGCGCTGAAGCCGGTGCGGCCCTTCGCGGAGGCGTAGGCGCCGCGGTAGTGGGGCGTGACGACCTCAATGTCCTCGACCTTCCGGTCGCCGTTGGGTCGCTCGAATTCGATGCGAACGTCGGGAAAATGCACGTGGCCGTCGATCACCGGAAGATCACGGCTGGCCGCCCACTCCGCCACGTCGGCGGCGTGGCGGTCGGCGTCTTGTTCTTGCCCGCGGCGCTCACGTTTCAGTTCGTGGAGGAACCGCTGGTAGTCCCGCTTCAGCTCGTAGTCGAGGACAACGCGTGTGACAATCGAGCCCTTCTCCTTGAGGCGCCCGGCAGATCGTTCGTACGCGCGGTAGATCTGGGCGTCGTGCGACAGTTCTCGCGGTTTCACGAAGCCGGCGTAGTACGCCTGCGGAGCGCCGTCGCGGTCGGTTTTCCGATGTCTCTCCAACAGTTCGCGACCGCGATCCGTCAGCGTCACGAGGGTCGCCCGGTCTCGACCGATGACGTAGGGGCGTGTCTCCACAAGGCCTGCCTCCCGAAGGGTTCTCAGCTCGCCGTTGCTGGCGCTTGCGGGGCGTCCGCGGTGGTCCCGAAGATCGGAGGCCACTACGACGCGGAATGCACCCGCCGTTGCCAGCATCCGGACTTCGGATTCACGCAGATCGATCCAGCGGTCTCGGTCCCTCACTGGCCCGCGCGTCGAGCCGCGTGGCAGATCCAGATCGCGCGTCAGCGCGTCTCCAGATTCGGCGCGTTTCGACGCGCCGTCGTCGGATCGCCCGACGCTCGCTCGGCTCAGGTCAGGCCGCTCACGCTCGTCGTCACGAGGGTCGATGTCCCGCCACATGACATGGTTCCTCTACGGCTTGAAGTCCTTGTGGAGGTCGCTCAGCACGGCGTCTCGCGACCCGAGTTGCTGGTCCATGTGCGCGAGCTTCCGCCCGGCGTCGCGCAGGAACAGCCAGCGTGCGATTTCGTAATACGCGGCGCACAGATTCAGGAACAGCAACGTGATCGCGACGCCAATCGTGACCCCGTGATTGCGGAAGATCCCTGCCTTGAAAGGCGCAAGGAACGACAGCTCGCCAGCAAGCCACGCGACCGCCAGGAACGTCGTCAGTGCGGCAAGGAAGGCGACGTTAGCGACCATTGGCCTGCCCTTCTTCGAAGGCCTGATCCACGCGGAAGTACGAAATCTGCAGACCGAGTGGATTGACGCGAACGAACTCGTTCGGGACGCGGTCCCTCAGGGTGAAATCGATCTGCGCGATGAATGTCTGCCGGGCGCGCTCCTGGCGCGTTCCTGGGGAGTACAGGAGCTTCTGGAAGCTGATGGACGCCTTGTGCGGCGCCTGCGCCAACTCGCTCAGGCTGACGTTCTGAACGACGATGTCGACTTCGTCGGCAGACGGGTTGGTCATGAACGTTTCGATGGCCCGGCTCTGCTCGTTCTGGGCGATCGTGGCGTCCGCAAGGGCCGGCTCCAGGAAGAGGAGAGACTCGGGATACTCGCGCTGGACGGTGGCACGCAGCCGGCTGAAGTGCTTCACGATGAACTGCGTCAGGAAGTACCGGAGTTCAGGCGGCTGCGGCTGGTAGCTCGTCGCGTCGTACTGCACCGCCTCGGCCCTGCCCACGTCGTCGATTCGGATAACCAGCGGCTTGACCTGCGAGTACCGCGAAACCGTATAGACATTGAGCCCGACCAAGCCGACGGCCACGAGGGAGACGAGTGCCAGCGCGATTCGGAGGTACGTGTTCGTGACCAGCGCGGACCCGTACAGCTCCACGAACTGGCGCTTCGCGCCTTCAAGGGTCTTGGGGTTCAGGTCCGCCGTGGTCGCGCCCATGTTGCACTCCCCTCAGTCGACAAAGCGAGCCGCCAGAAGTCGCCACGCGATCCACAACGATCCGGAGACAAGGCCCACGAGGATCACAATGCCAATGGCGATGACGTAGACGTTCCACGCGCCCGGCACTTCGACCTCGTGGGGCTCGCGGAGGTGGTCGGGAACGTGGCGCTGAAACCGTGGCGGCATGTGTTGGTCCTCCTCAGCGCATCCGGATCAACCGCGGCACCGAACTGACGATGCTCTGCCCGCCCTGACCGGAGAAGAGAGAACTCGTCAAGGACGGCACGAGGGCGATTCCCAGGCAAAACGTCGCGATGACGGCGACCGCCTGCAGGCCGTAGAC
>JALDXK010000676.1:0-3485 GCA_032155105.1 Acidobacteriota bacterium | reverse complement strand
GGCCAGGACCTCGCGCTCGAAAGCGGCATCGGTCCCGAGGTGCGCAAAGCCCTCGAAGCCAAAGGTCACACCATGACGGACGGCCGCGCCTCGATGGGCGGCTACCAGGCGATCTCCATCGATCCGGAGACCGGTGTCTTGCTTGGCGGATCTGATTTACGAAAAGACGGATTAGCGATCGGATGGTAAGCAACCCGATCCCGTACGTAGGGGCGGGTCCAAAGACCCGCCTCTACAATCGAAAGCCCGCCTTCAAGGGATCGTCCCCGTCGATGAGGAAGGTGTGCTCGCCGGTGATCCACGCCGACCCTTCGATCTCGGGGACGATCGCCTGCTTCTCCCCCACCTCGACGCGCTCGACCACGCGGCCGCGGAACGTGGTGCCGACGATGCTCTCGTGCACGAATGGCACGTCATCGAGGAGCAGGCCCATGTCGTTGAGCACGGCCATCACCGCGGCGGTGCCGGTGCCGCACGGCGATCGATCGACTTCGGCATCCGCGAAGATCGTGACGTTACGGAGATGCGCGTCGGGCAGGTGCGCGGGCGCGGTGAAAATCGTGCCGTAGATGCCTTCGAGGCCCGCGTCGGACGGATGGACCACGCGGCGCAGCTTCTCGACCTCGCGGGCGATGATCATGCCCAGGCGGCGTAGTTCAGGCAGGTGCGCGGGATCGATCGGCACGCCCGCCGCTTCGGCGTCGACAATCGCGTAGAACGCGCCGCCGAAGGCGACGTCGACCGGGATCTTCCGTCCGCCGACCGGCACCATCAGCGACGGCTCGAACACGAACGACGCCACGTTGCGGAACGCCACCGAATCGACGCGCACCGCGTCGCCGTGATGCGCAAGGTGGGCGCTGGCGTGCACGAGGCCCGCAGGCGTGTCGTAGCGAATCTCCACCGTGGTCGGCTTGCCGGACGGGGTGCCGCCGTTCTGCCCCTTCCCCGCGTTGCCGGGCCAGATCAATCCCCGCTCGATGGCAATGGTCGTCACGGCGATGATGCCGTGGCCGCACATCGTGCTCCATCCTTCGTTGTGCATGAACAGCACGCCGGCATGCGCCTCGCGGCTCACCGGTTCGGTCAGCAGGGCGCCGTACATGTCGGTGTGCCCGCGCGGCTCGAGGATCAGGCCCTTGCGCAGGTGGTCGAGGCGCTTCATGGCCCAGGCGCGCTTGTCGAGCATGGTGCGGCCTTCAGGACCTGGCAGGCCGTCGATGACCAGGCGCAATGGCTCGCCGGCGGCGTGGGCGTCGATAGTCTTGATGCGATGGATCAAGCCACAGATTAAACACAGATTAGACACTGATGAAAAGCTTGAGTTCTCAATCGGCGTCCAATCGGTGTCTAATCGGTGGCGTGCGGGCGTTCTATTCGGATCACTTCGTGCTGCCGCTGCCCGAGGGACACAAGTTCCCGATGGCGAAGTACTCCGGCCTGCGCGAACGCATCCTCGCGGACGGCATCGTGCGGCCCGAAGATCTCCACGAGGCGCCGGCCGCCGCATGGGACGATCTCCGGCTGGTGCACGATCCGGCTTACGTGGACGAGGTCGCCAGCGGCACGCTGCCGCGCGACGCGCAACGGCGCATCGGGTTTCCCTGGTCGCCCGAAATGGTCGAACGCTCGCGGCGATCGGTGGGCGCCACTATCGCCGCCTCTCGCGTGGCGCTGGACGAAGGCGTTGCCGCCAACCTCGCCGGCGGCACGCATCACGGCTTCGCCGATCGCGGTGAAGGCTTCTGCGTCTTCAACGACGTGGCGGTGGCCGCGCGCGTGTTACAGCGAGACCTGCAGGCCCGCCGCATCGCCGTCGTCGATCTCGACGTGCACCAGGGGAACGGCACGGCCGCGATCTTCGCCGGCGACGAGTCGGTGTTCACCTTCTCGATGCACGGCGAGAAGAACTTCCCGTTCAGGAAGGAGACGAGCGATCTCGACGTGGCCCTTGCCGACGGCACGGGTGATGACGAGTACCTCGATCTGCTGCGGGCGCACCTCGATGGCGTCCTGCACCGGCATCAACCCGACGTCGTGTTCTATCTTGCCGGCGCGGATCCCTATGAAGGTGATCGGCTCGGCCGGCTGAAGCTGACCATCGCCGGGCTGCGCACACGCGACGAGATCGTCTTCGACGCCTGCCGCCGCGCCGGCCTCCCCGTCACAGTGACCATGAGCGGCGGCTATGCGCACGACATCAATGCTATCGTCACCATTCACGCGAACACGGTTCGGGCCGCGGCCAACCACTCTTTCATCAGTGTCTAATCGGTGTCGAATCTGTGGCCCATTTTCGCCTGCTGACCGAACAACACGTGCACTCGCTGCTGCCGATGGACGATCTCATCGCGGCCATGGAATCGGCACTCGCCAAGTTCTCCGGGGGCGAAGTCCTGCAGCCGGTGCGCACCGTGCTGACGGTCGGCCCGACGAAGGCCTACTTCGGGCTGATGCCGGCCTACGTGCCGTCGCCGGCCAGCCTCGGCGCCAAGCTGGTGACGGTGTTCGGCGACAACCACAAGAAGCAGCTGCCGTCGCACCTCGCCACGATCCTGCTGCTCGATCCCGATACGGGCGCGCTGCTGGCGCTGATGGATGGCCGCTACATCACCGAGGCGCGCACGGCCGCCGTGTCGGCGGTGTCGGCCAGGTTCCTGGCGCGCGCGAATGCCTCGAAGCTGGCGATTATCGGCAGCGGCGTGCAGGCGCGCAGCCACCTCGAAGCGTTGCAGCACGTGCGGCAGCTGAAGGAGGTGCGTGTGTGGTCGCCGCGTCAACTCAGCCGTACGCAGTTCATCGACGACATGAGTCCCAAGGTCGCGGTGCCGATGGTCGCCACCGACACGGCCGAGGCCGCCGTCCGCGATGCGGACCTCATCGTGCTCGCCACGTCGTCTAAGACTCCAGTGGTCCAGAACGCGTGGGTCGGCCCGGGGGCGCACGTCATGTGCGTCGGCGCCTGCCGGCCCGATCAGCGCGAGATGGATCCGGCGCTCGTCCAGCGCGGCCGGCTCTACGTCGATTCGCGTGCCGCGGCGGTGGTGGAGTCCGGAGACGTGGTGATGAACATCAACGAGGGGTTCTTCGACGCCTCGCACATCCGCGGCGAGATCGGCGAACTGGTGCTGGGCCGCGCGCCGGGCCGGGCCATCTCGGCCGACGTGACGATCTTCAAGTCGCTCGGCATGGCCGTAGAAGATGTCGTTGCCGCAGACCTCGTGTTCCGACGCGCCATTGAGAGCGGCGCCGGGACGGAGCTGACCTTATGAGCGACGAACAGCCTCAACCGTCAAAGAAGCGATCGTGGGTGGCGATCGTTCTCGGCATCCTTTTCCTGGGCTTCGTGGTCACGATCGGCGGCTGCTTCGTGGCGATTTCGATTCTGCGCCAGCAGGTGTCGATCACCGACATGAATGCGAGCTCAGCCGACGACGAGTTCGAGAAGGTGATGCTCAACGCCGGGCCGGCCCCGGACTGGCTGT
>JALDXK010000675.1:0-3487 GCA_032155105.1 Acidobacteriota bacterium | reverse complement strand
CCCTCGACGATGATCGTGCTGGCGAACGCGGATGAAGAAATCGTCGGTGAGGCAGTGACGCTGGCGTTCCAGCGGATCAGTGCTGCTCCCGGGAACCGCCGTTCCCCTTCCCCGAAGACGAGCCCGAGCCCGACCCCGACGAGTCGCCCTGCCGGATCGCGACGGACACCGGCGCCAGCGAGTCCATCTCGGTACACAGCCGCTTCGCCGACGCGTCGGGCCCGAAAGGGCCGCCCCTGATCGTCTCGTCGCGGAACTGGCCGTCCCGCGGCTGCAGGAGGCGCAGCCGCGCGAAGTCGTTCTCGAGCGCATCCCATGGCATCGTCACGCACATGATGATGTCGTTCGTAAATCTCGCGGTGGTGATCACCTCGTAGTTGAGCCCGCTGACGAGTGTGTAACCCCTCGGCATGCGCATGTTCGCGACCCTGTCGGTCGCGACCACCGACGTCATCCCGGCCGCACCTCTCACCCTCTCGAACGTCAGCGTAACCAGTTGCGCCGGTGACACCGTGACGTCTTCGCCGACGCCCGTGCTGAAGAGCAGGTCGATCGCGCGCGTGACCTCTGAATCCACCGGCGTGAACTCCTCGCCGGGCACGCCGTTCACGGATGCGAAAGGCCAACCAAGCTCCGGCAGTTGATGACCGAGCATGAACTGCACCGCCCGTTCGATCGCGTCCGTGGTTTCTGCTCCTCCGACCGCGCCGAGCCCGAGCGTCGCGTATGCCGTGATCTGCAGGTTGTTGCCGCCCCAGCTCCCTTGCGCGTCTTGCGCGGCCAGCAATAAGGCTCGGTAGTCCCCAATCTGCGCGCTGAATCCCGGTAGGTCGTGGATCGCCCAGAGCAGCGATCCGAGGCCGATTTCCGAGTGCGGGAAGCCCACTTTCCAGTCGGCTTCGCGTGCGACGATGCGTGCGGCGAGCGCGGTCGCGTAGTCCGGATCATCGGCGGCCTTCGCCGATCGAATCAATGAGGCGAGGTCCCACACCGCCAGCGATCCGCGGCGTGCGAACTGGTCGTCCACGCGATCGGCGGCCACCGGATGTGCATCGGTGATCGTCGTGAACCACGTCGATGCGAGCGCGGCGTACTCATCGCCCGCGCCTGCCGCAGACAGCGCGCGGAGGAACTCGAGGTCCTGGCTGTGTGGCTGCGACGCCGGCGAGGCGGCGTGGAGCGCTTGCAGGAACTGGCCCGCCCGCACTGCGTCGGCGAGCAGCGACGGATCGTTGGTGCGTCGATAGGCGCTCAGCAGGCCAAGACCGTTGATGCCGGTGATGTCCGGGCACGATGCGGTCGAGTCGAAGCAGCTCGTATCCGTGGGGCGCAGGTACCAGCCGCCGTCTGTGTTCTGCAGCTGCTGCAATCGCGTGCCGCCACTCGTCACGGTTTGCCTGATTTCTGTTCGCGTCACCTCGGGTGCATTGATGACAATGGGCACCACTGCGGACGTCGTGGACGCGCCAAGGTGGTCCGTGGCCTTCGCGGTCAGGAGATAGGTGCCGGGCGTGATGACTGTGCTGATCGAATAGGGCACCGTCGTGTCGCTGGCTAACAGCGTCCCGTTGGCGAAGAAGTCCACTGACGTCACAGCGACGTTGTCTTCCGCAATCGCGTCGATCGTGACACTCGTCGGCGCCGTATACTGCGTTGCCGCTGCTGGACTGGTGATGCTCACGCTCGGCGCCGCGTTGGCCGCCAGCGCGTTGAAGGGATTGAACGCATTGAGCCGTCCGCCAGAAACGACCAGGTCCGCCCAGTTGGTCAGCGGCGTGACGTTCTCGATCAGCAGAGACTTGATTCCCGAAACCGGCAGCGACGGCGACTGCGCCGCCAGCAGCGCGGCCACGCCGGCCACGTGCGGCACGGCCATGCTCGTGCCGCTCATGCGCGCGTAGGCGCATCCGGAGCCGAGGCAGTTGGTGTTGGTGCCCGGGAACGTGCTAATGATCGAGAAGCCTGGCGCCGCGAGATCCACCGACGTCGGGCCAAAGTTGCTGGACACGGTTTTCACATCGGTCTGGTTGGACGCGGCCACCGACACGATGCTCGGCGAGTCGAAGCTGGCCGGATCGTGCGGCGTGATGTCGTTGTTGTCGCCGATGCCGTCGCCGCCGCCGTTGCCCGCCGCGAAGATGTTGATGATTCCCGCGTTGCCCGCCGCATCGATCGCGTCTTTCAACAGCTGCGGAAATGGCAGCGTGGTGCTGCGCGGCCCGCCCCAGCTGTTGTTGCTGACGCGGATGTTGACGCCGCGCTTCTTGAGCGCGGTGATGTAGTTGAAGCATTCAATCGCGCCCGCGTCCGTCCCGTTGCCGAGCGCGTCGAGGAACTTGCACGGCAGGATCTTCACGTTCCAGTTCACGCCCACGGTGGCCGTGCCGAGACCGGTCCCAGTGCCGCCCGCGATGTGGTTGTTGCCCACCGCGCCGAACGTGCCCGCGGTGTGCGTGCCGTGGCCGTTATCGTCCATCGGGTTGCCCTTCACCGCGCCGACGACGACGTTGATGCCATGCACGTCGTCGATGTAGCCGTTCAGATCGTCGTCGATGCCGTTGCCGGCGATCTCGTCCGGGTTCACCCACATGTTCGCGGCGAGATCCGGATGCGTGTATTTCACGCCGGTGTCGGTGTGCGCGACCACCACCGAGCCGTCGCCCTGCGTGTAGTTCGCCCACACCAGGTCGGTCTGAATGTGCTTCAGCGCCCAGAAATTGTTGGGGACGTCGTTGATCCAGAAGAAGTCGTTTGGCGGCGGAAGGGCAGCGATGCTGCGGACATAGTTCGGCTGCGCGGCGATCACATCAGCGTTGGCCTGGATCTCCGCGACCACGTCGTCGGCGCGCCGCCCGCGCGGAATCCGGACGTGATCGATGTCCAGGTTCCTGAATCGCTTGATGCGGCGTCCGCCCACTCGATCGAGCGCAGCCTCGCGACGGCCGTCGTCGCTGTGCGGTCGGAACTTCACGAGAATCTCGTCTTCGACCGAACTGACAGGTTCGACCGATTGCTGACCGGACAGGACACTTCCGGCGAGACACACGACAACAACGAACGTAGGGGGCAATAACCGCATGGCTGTCGCGAGTCTACTTCACGAAAATAAGTATAGAGGACCCCACCTTCAGGCAGGCGAGTGACCCCACCGTCGAACCTGAGCGGTAATCCCTAGGCGCGGGGAGTTGGCCTAGTGGAGCGACGTGGTTTTGCCGCCGAGCACGGCGACAACGCGATCGATGTCGTCGTGCGTATTGAACACTGACACCGCGAGGCGAATGCGGTTCTCGTTGCCGACGACCGTGCCCACAACTTTGCCGGCCTGCAGCATCTTCGTCGTTGCCGGCGCATCCTTGACTTCGAATGCAACGATTGGTGTCTCGGTGTCACGAGGTGTCAGCGATTTGTAACCGAGCGGAGGAAGCTCGGTCTGGAGGCGCTCGGCTACCGCGTCCCCCGCGGCGACGGCGAGGCGGCCGCCGCGTGA
>JALDXK010000674.1:0-3499 GCA_032155105.1 Acidobacteriota bacterium | reverse complement strand
TGTCGCCGGCGATCGAGGAAATCCTCTATCCGGCGATGGAGGATTTCGAGCTCGATATCGTGATCGGGCAGGGGCCCGGGGCTCGCTCGGTCAAGGTGCCGGTGGAGCCGTTCACGCTGATCGGCGCCACGACGCGCGCGGGGCTGCTGACGTCGCCGCTGCGCGCGCGGTTCGGCATCGTGCAGCGGCTCGACTTCTATTCGGCCGGCGACATCGAGGAGATCGTGCGGCGGTCGGCACGGATCCTCAACGTGCCGATGGACGCGGCTGCGGCGACAGACATCGCGAGCCGCTCGCGCGGCACGCCGCGCATCGTCAACCGGCTGTTGCGGCGGGTGCGCGACTACGCGCAGGTGCGAGCCGACGGGCGCATTACCGTCGAAGTGGCGCGCGCCGCGCTGGACCTGCTCGAGGTCGATCAGTTCGGGTTCGACGAGAGCGATCGGCGGCTGCTGCTGACCGTGATCGACAAGTTCAGCGGCGGCCCGGTGGGACTGGGCAGCCTGGCGGCGGCGCTGCACGAGGAAGCCGACGCCATCGAAGACATGTACGAGCCGTATCTGATCCAGATCGGCTTCATGGAGCGCACACCGCGTGGGCGCATCGCCACGGCGCGGGCGTATGAATATTTCGGGCGCAAGCCGCCTGGTGGAGGATTGTTTTGAACGTCCGTCGCGTGGAGATCAAGAGCCTGGCTACCTATGTACCGCCGCGGCTGCTGACCAATGCGGATCTCGAGAAGATGGTCGAGACCTCCGACGAGTGGATCCTGCAGCGCACCGGCATCCGCCAGCGGCACATCGCCGATCCAGGAGTGGCGACCAGTGATCTCGCAGCGGAAGCGGCGCGCGAAGCGATCACGCGCGCCGGCCTGACGCCCGACGACATCGACGTGATCGTCGTCGGCACGGTGACGCCGGACATGCTGTTTCCGTCCACGGCGTGCCTGGTGCAGCACAAGATCGGCGCGAACAAGGCGTGGGGGTTCGACCTGTCGGCGGCGTGTTCGGCGTTCACATATTCACTGACGGTGGGCAGCCAGCTGGTGGCGACCGGTGGCGCGAAGCACGCGCTGGTGATCGGCGCGGACGTGATGTCGAGCATCATTGATTACACCGATCGCGCCACCTGCGTGTTGTTCGGCGACGGCGCCGGCGCGGTGGTGCTCGGTCCATCGTCTGACGAGAACGTTGGGATTCTCGACTACCAGCACATGATCGACGGCAGCGGCGGCCACGCGCTGTGCATGCCGGCGGGCGGCAGCCTGCAGCCGGCCTCGCACACGACCGTGGACGAGCGGCTGCACTACGTGAAGCAGGAAGGGCAGACGGTGTTCAAGTTCGCGGTCCGCAACACCGGCGAGATCTGCGAGCGGCTGTTGAAGAAGAACAACCTCACCGGCGACGACCTGGACCTGTTCGTGTCGCACCAGGCGAACAAGCGCATCATCATGTCGGCCGCCGAGCGCATCGGGATGCCGGAAGAGAAAGTGATCATCAACATCGACAAGTACGGCAACACCACGGCGGCGACCATCCCGCTGGCGTTGAACGATGCGGTCGAGAGCGGCAGGCTGAAGAAGGGCCACCTCGTGCTGCTCACCTCGGTGGGCGCAGGGTTTACGGTGGGCTCGGTACTCGTCCGATGGGGGATCTGACAAACAGCCGATTGTTCCATAGTGAAACATGATGTTCGTTTGAAGTCGCCGTAAACCACGTAATTGGCGTTACTTGGACGATTTTGTATCACTGACGGCGTCAAAAGCGTTATTTTGTTCTTAATTAGAACATTCAAGTACGCAAAATGCCGTGTCGAAGCCCTTGTTTATTACTAAAAACGTAATCAATGTCTTATTAAGTCATATAAAGACCTTTTGATATAGTTACTGACGTGTTTGGCGCACTACTTGCTCATCTGTAGGCAGAATGCGTCTCCCCAACCATCGATTCCTAGTCGCGCTGCTCGCGATGCTGGCCCTCACCAGCCTTGCGAGCACGGCGTCTGCCCAGGACAAGCTCGATCGCGCACTGCGCGAGGGTCAGCGGTCCGGCCAGGCGCAGCGCGTCATCCTCAAGGCCAAGCCCGGGTACGACGCGTGGGCTCGGAAGGTGCTCGCCGACCGTGGCAAGACCATCGACGCCGAACTGCCGAGCATCGGCGGGTTTGCCGTTGAAATGTCGGCCGGCGAACTCGAGGTGCTCTGCAACAGCACGGTGTTCGACGGTTGCTCCGAGGATTCGATCGTGCGGCCGTCGGCAGCCGCCGCCGGTAAGCCCGCCACGTCCGCGGCGCAGCGGCGCGATTCGAGGAAGGCCAAGCAGTCTGTCGCCGCGCCGATGTACTCCGCGCCGTCGGTCAACACGCTGCTCGGCACGCTCGGCGTAACGCCGTTTGAGTTTGGCGGCTACGGCGTCACCGTGGCGCTGATCGACTCCGGCATCTACCCGTCGCCGGCGTTCGGCGATCGCATCAAGGCCTTCTACGATTTCACCGGCGGCGGCATCCGCCAGCGCACCGCATTCGACGATTACGGCCACGGCACGCACGTCGCCGGCCTGATCGGCGGCAATCAATACCTCGAAGACAAGGAATTCCAGGGCGTCGCGCCGAGCGTGAACTTCGTTGGCCTCAAGGTGCTCGACAAAAACGGCGCCGGTAAGACCAGCGACGTGATTCGCGCGATCGAGTTTGCGATCGCCAACAAGCATCAGTTCAAGATCGACATCATCAACTTGTCGCTCGGCCACCCGATTTACGAGCCCGCTGCGCAGGACCCGCTCGTGCGGGCCGTCGAGAAGGCGTCGAAGGCCGGCATCATCGTCGTGGTCTCCGCCGGCAACCACGGCATCGATCGGGACGGCGACATTGGTTTCGCCGGAATCACCTCGCCCGGCAACGCACCGTCGGCGTTGACCGTCGGCGCCTCCGACCACAAGGCGACCGTGACCCGTGATGACGATCGTGTCGCCGTCTACAGCTCGAACGGCCCGACGTGGTACGACGGGCTGGTCAAGCCCGACTTCGTCGCGCCTGGACACTTCCTCACATCAGAAGCGGCTCCCCGCAGCTCTCTGTACAAGGCCTACCCGCAACTCCGCCAGAAGGGCAGGTCGGGCAAGGAATACATGCACCTGTCGGGCACGAGCATGGCCACCGGCGTCGCGACTGGCGTGGTCGCGTTGATGAAGCAGGCGACGCTGTTCAAGTCCATGTCGCTGACGCCGAACCTGGCGAAGGGCGTGCTGCAGTACACCGCGATTCCGCTGGCCGACGATGCGGGGAACGACTACACCCCGTTGCGCCAGGGCGGCGGCGGCATCAACGCGCGCGGTGCGGGCGCGTTGCTGCAGAGCCTCAACACCTCGGTGCCAACGCCGAACGATCGCTGGAGCTCGGTGGACCCGGTAACGACGATCGGCACGCACGCCTACGCGTGGGCCCAGAACATCGTCTGGGGCGACAACATCGTCTGGGGCGACAACGTGTACTACGCCTTGCC
>JALDXK010000673.1:0-3512 GCA_032155105.1 Acidobacteriota bacterium | reverse complement strand
GCTCCGCGAACGCCACGCGCGCGGCCGCCGCGCGGCGACCACCACCGGCCTCGGCGGCAACCAGTTGCCTGGTGGTGGCGGGTCAGTGGTGGACGACTTCACGGTGAAAACGCAGGCCGCGGCGAACGTGACCAAGGGCCTCTACACCTCGGTGGCCGCGTTCGCGCTCGCCAACATGCCGAAGCTCGATCAGGTGACGCTGCAGGAAATGTCGAGCACGCTCGCGCGCGCCGGTTCGACGATGACGGCGCTGCTCGGCAGCATCGCGGCCATCTCGCTCATCGTCGGCGGCATCGGGATCATGAACATCATGCTGGTGTCGGTGACCGAGCGCACGAAGGAGATCGGCCTACGGCTCGCTGTTGGCGCACGCCGGCGCGATGTGCTGTTGCAGTTTCTTGTCGAGGCGATGGTGATGAGTTTGATCGGCGGCGCCGCCGGAGTTGGCGTCGGCATCATCACCGCAAAGTCTCTCACCGCGGTGCTCGACTGGCCGACGGAAATTTCTGTAACGACACTTTTGTCCGCGTTCACCATCGCTGCACTGATTGGCGTCGTGTTCGGCTACTATCCTGCTCGCCGCGCATCCAGGCTCGATCCGATCGAGTCGCTTCGCTACGAATAGGTGTTCACCGACTCGACGTCGCTTGGGCAGCCCCCGGAGCAGAAGGGCGCCCTCGATCGCTATTTTGGTGAAGTGTAAGGAATCTCGATTTCGACCGGCTCGCCGCGGGCGACGAACGTCAGCTTCACCATGACGTCGTCCTCCGCGACCGGCCGCCCCTCTGCGGCCCAGCTCTCGCCGCTGTCGTCGATCGCCAGCGCCAGCACCTCCGCAGGCGCCTTCGGCCGCATCACCGTCATCTCGACTTTCGACGCGACCGACGCTGGCAGATCTTCGCGCACCGCATCGCTGAACCACACGGCGTGCTTGCCGTTGCGATCGAACACTACCTCGTAGTGCAGTTCGCCGATCATCAACACCAGCCCACCGCGATGCGGCGAATGGTCGCCGTGGGGCGTCGTGATTCCCGCATGCTGGGAGTCGGCTGGTTTCGCGGCTGACGGTCGCTCCGGTTCGGCAGGTTTCGCAGTACACGCGATCAGAACCGCGAACCCAAGAACCAAGAGAACCCTTGAACCCTTGAACACCTGAACTATTGAACCTTGAAGATGCTTTTCGGCATCTTGACGTGGACGCCCATCGTCCCGTCAACCAACTGCGTGATGGCGACGTCGCCAGCCAGGCTCGTGAGTTGATACGCCTGATGCTTGTCCATCTTCTTCGTCGCCGCCAGGAAGTCCACCATCTCCTGGATGGCGACGCGCGTGGCAGCGGTGAGATCGACATCCGTGCCCATGCTGATGAAGTGCGTGTCCGTCTCTCCCCGCGGCCACGTCAATGTCATGCGCTTGCGCACCGTGAGCTGCACTCGGCCGCGCAACGACGTTTCGATCGCCGTCTGATCGACTTCACCGTCGCCCTGTGCGGCATGCCCGTCGCCGATTTCGAACAGCGCCCCCGTCACGTGCACCGGGATCCACAACGTGGTGCCCGCGACCAGCTCCTTGTTGTCGAGATTGCCGGCGTGCGTGCTCGGCGGGTTGCTGCTGACGCGGCCCACGGCGAGGGGCGGCGCCACGCCCATGCTACCGAAGAACGGCCTCAGTGGAATGACGATGCCTGGCAGGAACTCGGAGGTCATCGTCTTGCCATCGAGCCTGAGGATGGTTGGTCCGCGCCCTGCCACGCAGTTCTCGCGGATGAAGCCGCTGCAGCCGTTGTAGCCGTACGCAATTGGCAGATCGATCGACAGCACCTTGACCTCGAGCGCATCGCCCGGTTCGGCGCCCCTCACGAACACCGGACCGGTGAGGATGTGGCCGCCGGGTCCGCGATCTTTCACTTGCTCGACGATCGCCCGCAGCGACGGCTGGATCTCCTCAGCAGGTACCCCGGCTTTCTCGAGCCGATCGGGCGTCGAGGTCAGCAGCGTGTCGACGTCGATGATGTCGCCGGAGTCGATCGTCAGTACGGGTTTGGTCTCAGCCCAGTAGTGGCCGTAGGCAACGGTCGACGGTGTGGCCTCGAGGCGATGCGTGCGCGGCGACTGAGCGTGCGTGCTCGAGGCCGCGCACGCGATCAGGGCGAGACAAGTGAATCGCATGGCGGCAATTCAATCACAGAAGGTACGAAGGTTCGGGAAGTTCGTCTGCGCGCAGCGATATCCGGTTCCCGGGTCCGTGGTGCGGCTAGAATCATGCGCAATGCCTTGGTACAAAGAGGTTTCCCGTCAGGAATGGAAGACGTTCCTGACCACGTTCGCCGCCTGGACGCTCGACGCGTTCGATTTCACCATCATCACCTTCGTCCTCACCGACATTCGCCGCAGCTTCGAGGTCAACCTGGCGCTCGCCGGTGCGCTCGCGACGGTGACCTTGCTGTTCCGGATGGTCGGCGGCATCGGCGCCGGCACGCTGGCCGATCGCTACGGCCGCAAGGGACCGATCCTGTTCTCGATCGCCTGGTATACGGCGTTCGCCTTCCTGAGCGGGTTGGCGACGAGCTACGTCATGTTGTTCGCCTTCCGCGGCCTGTTCGGCATCGGCATGGGCGGCATGTGGGCGGCCGGAATGCCGCTGGCGCTCGAGCAGTGGCCGGCCAAGCATCGCGGCATCGCCTCCGGCATCCTGCAGGGCGGGTATTCGGTCGGCTTCCTGTTGTCGTCGCTGGTGTATCAGCTCGGCTATCCGTTGGTCAGCGACAACCCCGACCGGGCCTGGCGCCTGATGCTCTGGGCGGGCGTGCTGCCGGCGATTGCGATCTTCTACCTGATGACGCGCGTCAGCGAGAGCCCGTTGTGGCTCGAGCAGCAACGCCTCCGTGGCGGCAAGCCGCAACGGCTGTCGCTCGCGCGATTGTTCGATCGCGACCTGCGCGGTGTGACGCTTCACACCTCGCTGCTGATGGGCGCGTTCGTATGGATGTACCAATCGACGACGATTTGGTATCCGACGCTGTTGTCGAACCTCAAGTTGCAGCCGCTGCCCTTTCTCCTGTTATTGAACGCCGGTGGCGTGATCGGCTCGATCGTGTTCGGTACGTTGTCTGAAAAATGGGGTGGACGCCGCGGCGCCGCCACGCTCGGGATGGTCGCAGGCATCCTCTCCGCGCCCGTCTACCTGTACTCGGGCACGAGCGGCGGACTCCTGCTCGGCGCCTGGCTCATCGGCTTCCTCGCCTCTGGTGCGTGGGGCATCGTCCCCGGGTACCTGTCGGAACGTTTTCCCACCGAGGTGCGCGGCGTCGGCACGGGGTTCTCGTATCACGTCGGTGTCGGGATCGGTGCGTTTGCGCCGTATCTGATCGGCGCGCTGCAGGATGCCGGCACCGATCTGCGCAAGGCGATGCTGGCGTGCATCGTCGGCGGCGGCGTATTCGTGGTGACGCTGCTGTGGCTCGGCCCGGAGACGAGGGGGAGCTGCTCACGGTGCTCGCCTGGGTCGCCGAC
>JALDXK010000672.1:0-3517 GCA_032155105.1 Acidobacteriota bacterium | reverse complement strand
GTTCTGGTCGGTGTGGTCATGGCTGCCGGAACACTCTTCGTGCTCGATGCGTCGATGCCGGGCGGACTCGTCGCAGGCAGCGGCGATCTGCGTCACGCCCAGACGATGGCGTTTACAACGCTGATGCTGTTTCAGATGTTCAACGTGCTCAATGCACGGTCGGACGAGCGCAGTGCCCTCGCCCAAATGTTCGCCAACGGATGGTTATGGGCGGCGATTGCGGGGTCGCTAGTCTTGCAGGTGTTAGTCATCTATTTGCCGCTTCTTCAGCAGGCGTTTGGTACGGTTCGCATGAGCGCACGCGACTGGATTTTCTGCGTCTCAGTCGCGAGCTCCGTCTTATGGTTCAGGGAAGCTGCCAAGCTAGTAGCGCGAGGCGTGCCCTGGCGTTCGCGTGCGCGTGACTATACTCGCCGTACCAATGCGTCTCGGGACAAGGCTCTGGCACGGCGTACATCTGACGCGAGTGTTTGCCCCGAGTAGGCCGCTGAAGGCTCGGTGTGGTCGTCGTATGTGTCGCTGGGATATAGGAAGGCCGAAGTTCAGGTAATTCTTCCGACGGCGAAGTTCTCTAAGGCGTCCGCCGTCCTTGAAGATTCAGAGTTCGCTCGCGCCGCTGCAAGTCATCGATACTGCGTCGTCTGCCGAATTTCGCGCTGCCCGGCATGAGCGAACCCGCCGAGCCGAGCGCATCAAGAGGGACTTGACCATAGACATTCACCGGGCCGCGGCACGGAGGTGACGCTAGCGCTGCCCGGCCGTGTTGCCTTCCTCACTGCCCAGCGACACTGAGGAAGGCAACTCTAATTCAACAAGTCGGGCTAGTACTCCCAGGGGCCCGGCACCCAACGAAAGGCGTTGCCGTCGACCGCCACGTGGCAGACGGACGGGAACGACAGATGAGTGGCAATCAGCGACTCGCGGTTTGCCGCCAGCTCCTGTAAGAGACGGACGCGTACGCGCGCAGCTTCCTCGGGGTCGTGTTCGAAGCCGTTGTACCAATCGGGGTGTTCGAACCCGACCTGGAATATGGCGTCGCCGGCGAACGTCAGCCTGTCGCCGCCGGACGCCAAGCGAACCACGCTGTGCCCGGGAGTATGGCCGCCGGTGCGACGGACAAGTACTCCGGGCGCCACTTCGTACTCGGTCTCGAACGGCCGCATCTCGCTGCTGTACTCGTTCAAGAATCGCTTGGCCGCGTGCCTGAGCGCGTCCGGGAACCCCTGCGGCATCGAGACGCGCGAGAAGTCGGGCGCCTCCCAGAACTCGGCCTCTGCGGCGGCGAGGTGGACCCGCAGGTCCGGGCGCAGCCGCTCTCTCACGCCGTCGGCGAGCAAACCTCCGATATGGTCCATGTGCAGGTGGGTCAGCACCACGTCGGTCACGGAGGCGAGATCGATGCCGGCGGCTTCGAGTCGCTGGACCATTCGTCCGGCCTTCGGCAAATTCAAGTCTGGGTCTGCCCCCAGCCCAGCGTCGACCAGAATGGTCCGGTCACCACTGCGCACCACCACCACGTTCAGCGCCCACTCGAGCACGTCCGGCGGCAGGAACTTGTCCTCCAGCCAGGCTGCCCGGGCGGTCGCTTCTGCGTTGTGGCCCAACATCTCGCCTGGCAGCGATAGCACCCCATCGCTCACCACCAGCACGTCGATCTCGCCGACCTGCAGCGAGTAGCGCGACGGCACCAACTCGTCGAGCGCCGGTCTATCGGTTTGGGAGGTCTTGTTCGAGCTCGCGTTCTGTTGACGGCTCGCGGATTCTGTGATCGTGGCCATTGGAATCTCCTATGCGCAGGGACCGCGTGGCGTGTCGCTATGTGACAGATGTCTGCTGCGCTCGCGTGTCACAGCTCGAGGCTCTGTTCGGTCTTTGGCAGGGTGGCTTCGCGCGGGTAAATCGAGCGTCGGAGTCCGTCGTCGCGACGGCGCAGCGGCCGGCGAATCGGGCCAGCGGAGCTCGGGCAGTGAAAGGACACCATCATGACACTCGACATCAAGAGAATTCTCGTGCCGCTCGATTTCAGCACCAATTCGACTGGCGCGTTGGAATATGCGCGTGGTTTGGCTATGAGACTTGATGCTGCGCTCCATCTCGTCCACGTCTGCGAGATTCCGCCCATGCCGCGCGGAAAATTGGACGTCTTCGGAATCGCCTACACCGATTGGGCAACTCATTTCACTGAAGAGGCCAGGAAGGAGATCAACGCAGTCGCTGCGAACGTCGCAGGCGCGGCGGTAACCACCGAAGTGCTCGTCGGAAATGTGCCCAAAGCCATCGTCGAGGCGGCCGAGGCTAACCACGCCGACCTAATCGCGATGGGCACCCATGGACATGGAGCAGTGATGCACATCGTCATGGGGAACGTCGCTGAGCGTGTCGTGCGCAGCGCAACCTGTCCAGTCCTCACCATTCGTCAGCGGCGGATGCACGATGCGTGACGACCTGAGTGATCTGCCGGCCGGTTCGCTGCTGATCGAGGTGCACGTCGCTGATCTTCAACAGCTGTTTCATTCGCTCGACCCGACGCCGTTTCGCAAACGCGACCTCGACCCCAAGGCCGAAGAGTTCATCGCCGGTTGGGCGCGCGAGCTTGACGCAGACAAACCACTGGCGCTCATCGTACACGTGGATCAGGCAGCACCCGCGGCTGAATTGGTGCAGACGCTCCGCGAGGCGGTTCCTGAGTACTTTGCCGAGCGGGCGGCGGACACGCGCCGGCGCCTCCGGCAGATGTTTCGTGTCGGTCGCACGAGTCTGATCATCGGTCTTGCGTTTCTAGCCGCCTCCATCTTCACTGGCGACGTGATCGCGTCGGCGCTCGATCACACTCGTTTCGGTGGGGTGGCGAGGGAAAGCCTCTTGATTGGCGGCTGGGTCGCGATGTGGAAGCCGCTTGAGATTTTTCTCTATGACTGGTGGCCGGTGCGCACGGAGGCGAGGCTGATGGATCGGTTAAGTGCGCTGGTCGTCCGGGCCGTGCCGTCGCGCTCCTAACAGCACCCCTGGCAGTGTCCATCGCCCTCGCCGCACACCGAGGACCGTGCCCGCCACGGCAGGCGACGCAGGCGTATGCTTATCGGATGGGCCACCCTGTTGGCGGAGCGACTGCCGTGGCCTGGCACGTTCACCATGGCGTACGACCGATCACGGCGTTGCTGTGGCTGGTGCTCCTACCGGCGCTGTCCGTGGCCCAGCAAGGCACGCCCACGGAGTCGACGCCGATCCCGATCGCGCAGATGGTGCACACGCAATGGAGCACCAAGGACGGCGCACCCTCCGACATTCGGACGCTCGCGCAGAGCACTGATGGGTACCTCTGGCTCGGAACCGTCCGCGAATTAGTCCGCTTCGACGGCGTGCGGTTCGTTCAAGTCATACCACCGGATCCCGTGTTTCGTGGCAGAGCGATCCGTCGCATTGTCGCTGCGCGTGACGGCGGGATCTGGATTGTCTGGACCATCGGCGCAGTGAGTCGTGTTCGAGACCATCGGTGGACGACGTGGGGCGCGCGGTG
>JALDXK010000671.1:0-3528 GCA_032155105.1 Acidobacteriota bacterium | reverse complement strand
CCACGCAGCCGGGCAGTGACATCCCGCGAAGCGCGATCGCCGATCGCGTATCGCGCCTGACGCGATCAACCGAATGGATACGCGTCAGCACCATTCCCGTTCAATTTAGGACGTTTCATCCGCAGGGCATGGTCAAGATTGGCGATCGGTTCTTCGTGTCATCCGTGGAGGTGCACGATCGTGGGGCGGCCGCCGGCGTCGGTCACTTGTTCCAGTTTGATATGTCAGGCCGGCTGCTCGCCGATCTCACCTTGGGCGAGGGCGCGGTATATCACCCGGGCGGCATCGACTACGATGGCCGCTACATCTGGGTGCCAGTTGCCGAATACCGGCCGGACAGCCGTTCCATCGTGTATCGGATCGATCCGAAAGGCATGAAGGCGGAGGAAGTGTTGCGGTTCAGCGATCATCTCGGCGCGATCGTCCACGACACTGATGACCATTCGCTGCACGCGGTCAGCTGGGGCTCGCGCACGTTTTACAGCTGACCGATGGCGGCCGATGGGCGCGTCCGCTCAACCGAGGTTCGGCGCGCCGCCAATCCGTCCCACTACGTGGATTACCAGGACTGCAAGTATGCAGGCCAGCGCACCATGGTCTGTACCGGCGTCACCGAGATTCGCCGATCGCGTGACGACACACCGTTCCGCCTTGGTGGCATCGAGCTGATCGATCTGAGCGACCATCGCCCGCTCCACCAGGTGCCGCTCCTGCAATGGGCGAACGGCATCGACCTCACGCACAACCCGGCGTGGCTCGAGCCGACCGCAGACGGCGTGCGCGGCTACTTCATGCCCGAGGACGATCGATCCACGGTCTACGTGCTCGAAGCGAAGACCACGCGATGATCGATCCGTAGTTACACGCGACAGTTCATCTCTTCGCCGCGATCACGACAACACCGATCCGCAGCGTATTGCGATCGCCGCTCTGGGCCGGGAACACCTGGTGTTGGACGCTGAAGCGATCGGCCAGCACACGGATGATCCCACCGACTTCGCGCTGGTCCTCGTGGTGGTAGTGAACGGCGACGTTGCGAATCGTGCCGTTCAGCAGCAGCTCGAGGCCAAGCGGGTCGTGGACTCGTTCGACGAGATTCCCGGGCTGGCTCGCAAACTCGCCGGTGCGGCCGCAGATTGGGCAGATCTCGACGTCGGCATGATTCGGGTTGGCGTGCCCGACTTCGTAATGGGCGGAGGCGGCGATGCGGTAGAAGTCGCGGCTGCCGGCGCGCGTCCGGAGCGTGACGCGATCGAGCTTCTGCGCCGCCAGCGCCGAATGGAAATAGCGCATGTGGAACGCGTGCGCGTGCTGCAGCGCGCGGTGCTCGGGAACCTCCCAGGGCTGCAGATGCTCGATGGTCACCTCGAAGTCCGCCCCCTCGTTCAACCGTTCGCTCGACTCGCGGACGCGCATCGCCGAGCGGACCTGTTCGGCCACGAGCGTTATCGCCGCCGCGTGTGAATCCGCCAGCGACGCATCGACGTAGAACCAGATGTTCGGATAGCGAGGCGTCGCGCGGTCGAACGCCGTCTTCGGCGGCAGCTGGAAGGCGTCGAGCGTGGACGCGTCAACGATTGATGCCGGCTTCGCTCCCGACTCCTGCGCCTGCGCGGCCGTCCACAGTTCTGCCGCGATCATCACGGCCGACATGATCCGGCGGGCCTGTGAGTGCCACGTCAATCGCCGTCTCCCCTCAGAAGTAAAACTTCAACCCGAACTGCACAATGCGCGCGTTGCCGGAGCTGAGGATCTGGCCGAAGCCGCTCGACTCGCGCTGGATGTTCGGCACGCCCAGGTTCACGCGGTTGAAGGCGTTGAACACTTCGGCGCGAAACTGGAAGCGCCGGCGGCCGCCGAGGGGGAAGTCTTTCGCGAGCGTGAAGTCGAAGTTGGCGTAGCCCGGGCCGCGCATGATGCCGACGCCGGCGTTACCGAACGCCTGCGGCGCCGGACTGAACGGGGCGAAGGCGTCAGTGTTGAACCATCGCTCGATCGTGCGCTCCCCGCTCGGCAGCTCCGGGTCGCCGACCAGGTTCGGCCGCGCCCGGCGCTCGCCGCCCAGATTCAGCACGGTCGAGCCGCCGAGCGTGGCCGTCAGGGCCAGGCCGCTCTGCAGCACGTGAATGCCACTCAGTTGCCAGCCGCCGAGGACGAAGTCAGTCGCCGTGTTCCAGTCATTGCCGAACCGGCGGCCGCGACCGAACGGCAGTTCCCACACGTAGCTGGCGACGAAGCGATGCGTGATGTCGAACTCCGCGGGACCGCGATCAGCAGCGAGGTTGTAGCTGTCCTGCGGCTCGCGGAACGTGCCGGTGTCGATACCGGCGCCGCCGCCGCTCGTCGAAATGTGATCCGGGGCGTCGGTCAGCGCCTCGCCCCACGTATAGCTCACCAGGCCGGTCAGGCCGTGCGACATCCGTTTCTCGACGCTCACCTGCAGCGAGTTGTAGTCGGACGCCACCCGGTTCTCCATCCACTGGATGTCGCCGAACGCCGGATACGGCCGTGCGCCGGCGGTCTGCGATCCGTTCGCGTTCTGGATCACCGCGCGCTGGTTCAGATTGCGGAAGCCGGGGAGATTGCGGCCGGCATTGCCGACATACGCGATATCGATCATCACGTCAGACGTAAGCTCGTGTTGCACGCCCACGTTGTACTGGTGAATGGTGGGCGTCTCCTGATTGGGATCCTGTGCGCGCCGCGTGATGGTTGGCGGCAGCGTCGTCGGGTCGAGCAGGCCGTTCGGGTACCCTCGGCTGAGTTGAAAGGGCGCCGCCGACGCCACCGCCGCCGATCCGGTGACGGATGCCGCGAGCAGGTTGTCCACCAGGTACGGCGGGTTGAAGCCGAGCATCCCTTCGCGTCCCTGGCGCACCGTATGGCTGTAGAAGATGCCGTAGGCGCCGCGCATGACCCACCGGTCCCGCACCGCATAGGCGAATCCCGCGCGCGGAGCGAAGTTGTTGCGATCAGGATGGATGAGCGCCCGATCGTACAGGCCCCCGTCCGTCGCGAACACCATCGTCCCGGTCGCCGGATCGAAGTTGGCGAGCGCGTTGTCCTTCTCGCGCGGTGGCGTCGCGAACTCGTAGCGCAGCCCGAGGTTCAGCGTCAACCGCGGCGAGAGACGGAAGTCGTCCTGCAGGAAATAGAACTGCATGTCCTGCCCCTGGTCCATCACCGTGTAGCTGGTGAGCGCCAGCTGCGAGGGGAGGCCGACCAGGAAATCGCCGACGGCGCGTCCGGTGAAGCGATCCTCGAAGTTCATGCGTCCGACGGTGGCGTTGAGGTCGTTGATCTTGGTCTCGACGTGCAGGAACTCGAACCCGAACTTCAGCATGTGCTCGCCGCGGTTCAGCGTGAAGGTGGCGCGCGGGTTCCACGAGCGCGGCGTCTGGAACTGCGGCGTCGAGGTGTGCCGGCCGACCGCGTCGAACCCCTGGAGATTCATCTTCGGCAAGCCGCCGACGATCGCCGGATCGTTGGGCACGTTGGGAATGCCGAACTCGGCGGCGGCGTCGACGC
>JALDXK010000670.1:0-3543 GCA_032155105.1 Acidobacteriota bacterium | reverse complement strand
ATCATTCTCGCCGGCGGCTCCGGCACGCGGCTGTATCCGGCGACGCGCGCGGTGTCGAAGCAACTGCTGCCGATCTACGACAAGCCGATGATCTACTACCCGTTGAGCACGTTGATGCTCGCCGGCGTTCGCGACATCCTGATCATCTCGACGCCACGCGACACGCCGATCTTTCAACAGTTGCTCGACGATGGGAGTCAGTGGGGGCTGCGACTGGAATACGCGGTGCAGCCGACCCCGGGCGGGCTGGCGCAAGCGTTGATCATTGGCGGGAAGTTCCTCGACGATGCGCCGTCGATCCTGATCCTGGGCGACAACCTGTTCTACGGGCACGATCTGCCTGAGCGGCTCGCGGCAGCTGATCGAAGACCCACAGGCGCCACCGTGTTTGCGTATCACGTGGTTGACCCGCAGCGCTACGGTGTGGTGGCCTTCGATGCGGCTGGCCTCGCCACCTCGATCGAAGAGAAGCCCACGCATCCGAAATCGAGTTTCGCTGTTACGGGACTCTACTTTTACGACGGTCGCGCGCCGGAATTCGCCGCCGCGCTCAGTCCCTCTGCGCGTGGCGAGCTGGAAATTACCGACCTCAATCGCAGTTACCTGGATCGCGGCGAGCTGGCGGTCGAGCTGATGGGCCGCGGCTATGCGTGGCTGGACACTGGTACGCACGCGTCATTGCTCGAGGCGAGCCAGTTCATCGAGATTATCGAGAGGCGCCAGGGGCTGAAGATCGCGTGTCCTGAAGAAATAGCGTACAGGCATGGATTCATAGGCGCGACGCAACTGGAACAACTGGCGATCGCCTTCGGCCGCAACAGCGAGTACGGTCGGTACTTGCTCGCGTTGCTGGACCGGCCGTTGTCCAACGCCTGACGGCAATCCTCCTCGCGCTCGCCGGGAAGGAAGGTGCCATCATTGCTCGAATCGTGCAGTGATGCCATACTGACAGCATCATGACATCTCGCACGATGGCTTACTTGGATCCTGAGCAGTTGAAGGCCCTGAAAAGCCGGGCGCGTGCCGAGCGGGTCTCGGTGGCCGAACTGATTCGACGCGCCGTCAGCCAGAGCCTGCAAGGCCGGGTCGAAACGCCAGCGCCTACTCCAGACGTCTACGCGCGGTTGGTGGGCCTTGGTTCGAGCGGACAGGCCGACATCGCCGATGAGCACGACGCTCGCCCGGCGTCGGCGTTGACTCGTGCCCATCTTCGTTGACACCGGCGCGTGGTATGCCGTAGCGGATAGTTCCGACCGCCACCATGCTGCCGCCTCCCGCTTCTACCTGTCGGAGGCTGCGCCCGGTCGGTTCGTGACGTCCGACCTGGTGATGGCTGAAGCATGGACGATCATCGCGTCCCACCTCGGCCGGCCCGCCGCGGTGACGTTCTGGGAAACGCTCCGCGACGCGCGCATTCCCGTCCTTCCCTTGGAGGCGACCGACATCGAGGCCGCATGGCACATCGCGCAGGGGTTTCCGGACGAGGACTTCAGCTTCACAGATTGCACCTCGTTCGCGCTGATGGAGCGATTGGGCGTGACCGAAGCCTTTGCCTTCGACAGGCACTTCCTGATGTATCGGTACGGAGCCAACCGCCAGCGTGCGTTTCGAACGCGGCCGGGCTGAAAATGGCCCAGACTGGACAGATGGTTTGCCGACAGATGGTTTGCCGCCTGCGAGCGCTGCGCCCTCAGCGCCTGCCGGCGGGGTCGTGCCGGCCGATCGCGTTCAATCTGTGAACGCATCGGCTATAATCTTGTTCAGTTCGTGAACATGATCGTCGCCGCGCGCCGCTGCTCTGTATGTGAGGAAACCGAAGGTGTCGGGAACACACTAGTGTGCGGATGCTGAACCCGTGGCGCGCATCGAAATAACCGGCGTCGATCTCAACTTCCAGGTCGCCTCCGAGCGTCACGGCACGCTCACGTCCGCGGTGAGCCAGTTTCGACGGCGCACCGTGCCCCGCACCGTGAAGGCGCTGCAGGACGTGAACCTGTCGATCCGGGCGGGTGACCGCGTTGGCCTGATTGGTCATAACGGCGCCGGCAAAAGCTCGCTGCTCAAAGTCATGGCAGGTATCTATCCTCCCCAGCGAGGGCGGGTGGTGACCGAGGGACACATCTGTCCGCTGTTCGAGTTCGTCACCGGCTTCGAGATGGAAGCCACCGGATGGGAGAACATACGCACCCGCGCCCTGCTGCTCGGCATGTCGCCTCGCGAAATCGATCAGAAGATCGACGGCATTGCCGCGTTCTCGAACCTGGGCGAGTTCCTGGATATTCCCGTTCGTCACTATTCCACCGGCATGTTCGTGCGGCTCGCGTTTGCCACCTCGACGGCGGTTGACCCGCAGATTCTGCTGCTCGACGAAGTGATGGCGGCGGGTGATGCCGCGTTCATCGACAGCGCGCGGCGGCGCATGAACGAACTGATGGAGCGCGCGAGCATCGTCGTGTTCGCAAGTCATAGCCTCGACGTGCTCCCGACGTTCTGCGACCGCACGATCCTCCTGAAACAAGGACGGATTGTCGCCGACGGACCGACCCCCGAGGTCGTGCGCCTCTACGAAGAGACCGGGTCGACGACCACCGGATCAACGACCACCGGATGAACCCGCGGCCCGGTGCCCAGTCCTACGCGCTCGCCGTTTCGCTCGAACCGGAAGACGCGTCGACGACGTTGTTCTTCGGACAGCTTGCGGGCAGCATGTCAGGTGCGCTGCGGGTGGCGCGCTATCGGCAACCGGACCTGGCCGAACAGCTGTCCGGCGCATCCGCGATTATCCTGGTGCGCGCACTGTTCGAACTGGATCCGGTCATCTGGTTCGCGCGGACGGTCGGCGTCCCCATCTACTATTTCGTCGACGACAACTTCATGCTGCTGCGCGAGCAGCCCGGCGCCTGGTCGGCGTTTGTCGGACGCTACTCCGTCGGGAATGTGAAAGAACGCCTTCGCGCGTTTTCCGGCGTGCTGGTGTCGTCGCGGGCCCTGCTGACGTACTTCGAGGAGCATCGCCTGCACGACCGACTGATGCTGTTTCCCCCGGTCGGCTGGTCGTTGCCGCTGCCGCGTCGGTCGAGCAATGGTGCGGGCGCATGCCTCGGGTTCTTCGGCGGCTCGCACCTGCACGGCATCCTGCAGGATTACGTGCTGCCGGCCGTTCGCCGGCTGGCCGCCGAGCAACCGCTGCGATTCGTGGTGGCCGGCGTCAGTGAGCCGATCGCAGACTCGCCCGGCCTCACGGTCATCCCTCAGCAATACGACGTGTCGTACTCGCGCGGCTTGCGCACGCTGGCCGCCGCCGGCGTCGATGTTCTCGTGCACCCATCGGTTGCCGGCCTCGCCAACAACGCCCACAAGAACCCCCACGCCCTGATCCGCGCGCATGCGATCGGCGCCGTGCCGGTGGTGTCGGCGCGCCCGCCATACGATGACTTGGCTGCGTCCGGCATCATGCTGCAGTGCGAGGACACGATCGACTCCTGGTACCTGGCCCTGAAGCGGGCGTTGGAACCAGAAGAGCACCGCACGGTCTGTAGCCGC
>JALDXK010000669.1:0-3545 GCA_032155105.1 Acidobacteriota bacterium | reverse complement strand
CGCAGCGCCACGAAGTCGTAGACCTGCTCGAGATCGATCTTCTGCGCCTTGAGCTTCAACCAGATGCTGTAGAGGCGCTTGACGCGGCCGTCGATGCTGATCACCGGGACCTGGGCTTCGCTCAGCTTGCTGCGGATGTCGGCGGCGAGCTGCTCGATCATCCCCTGCGTCGGCCGGCGCTTCGCCTCGACGCGGCCCTTCAACGACTGGTACGCGGCCGGCTCGAGATAGCGGAACGACAGCTCCTCGAGCTCGTTCTTGATGCGGCTCATGCCGAGGCGGTTGGCGATCGGCGCGTAGATGTCGAGCGTCTCCTGCGCGATGCGCACGCGCTTGTCTTCGGCCATGTGCTGCAGCGTGCGCATGTTGTGGAGGCGATCGGCGAGCTTGACGAGGATGACGCGGATGTCGTCGACCATCGCCAGCAGCATCTTGCGGAAGTTCTCCGCCTGGCGCTCTTCGCTCGACGAAAACGGGATGGCGCCAATCTTGGTCACGCCTTCGACGATGTGCGCGACGTCTTCGCCGAACTTCTCGCGGATCTTGTCCGGCGTCGTAAGCGTGTCTTCAACGACGTCGTGCAACAACCCGGCGGCGATGCACACCGCGTCGAGCTTCATGTCGGCGAGAATGTCGGCGACTTCGAGCGGATGCACGAGGTAGGGCTCGCCCGAATGGCGGATCTGTCCCTTATGCTCGAGGGCCGAGAACACGTAGGCCCGGCGGAGCAGTTCCAGGTCGGCGTCCGGGCTATAGGTCCGGACTTTGTCGAGCAGATCCTCGAAACGGATCATGGGTAGACTGTTTGCAATTGTCTATCGGTTTGATGCCCGAATTGCGGTGGCTGGTGTCTAAGTATTACGGGGGTTAACAGCCCCTTTTGGGGGCAGGTCGGTGCCTAATCGGTGGCGGTTGCGGCCTCCCGGAAAACCCAGCTATACTCTGCAACTTGCCTGTCCGCCGAAGCCGTTTTTGCGAAGGCGGGCGGCTCTTGAACGGGTTCTATACAGGGGGATTTTGATGAACAAGCGGTCTTCGGCAGCGTATTTGGCGCTGTTAATCGGGCTGAGCGTCACGCTGACCGGTTGCGGATATTTCAACCAAGTCCGCGCCATGAAGGCGTTCAAGGATGGCAACAAAGCGTATGCCGCAAGCGACTGGCGCGTTGCCGTCGAGAACTACGAAGAGGCGGCGCAGATGACCGCCAACGATCCGACCTGCGAGTGGTGCCCGGCGATCTACTTCTACCTGGGCAATTCGTACGACAACATGTACCGGCCCGCCCGCAAGGGTGAAGCGGCCAACGACGCGTTGCTGACGAAGGCGGTCGAGAATTACAAGCTTGCGAGCGAGAAGCTGACCGAAGAGACGCAGCCCAAGCGGTCGCTGGCCCTCGACTTCCTCGTCGCCGCCTACGGCCCCGACAAGCTTGCCGATCCGACGCAGGCCGAGCCGGTAGTGAAGCGCATGATCGAGCTCGCCCCGAACGAGCCGACCAATTACTTCCAGCTGGCGAAGATTTACGAGGACTCGGGTGAGTATCAGCTCGCTGAGGAAACGTATCTCAAGGGCCGCGACGCGCGTCCGAACGATCCCACGGTGTACATGACGGTGGCCGGCTACTACAACCGCCAGGGCGATTTCGACAAGCTGGTCGAGAACCTGAAGAAGCGCATCGAGCTCGAGCCGCAGAATCCCGAGGCGCACTACACGCTGGCGACCTATTACTGGGACAAGGCGTCGCGCGACTTCCGCCTCTCCGACAAGGAGAAGATGCAGCTCGTGCTCGACGGCATCGACGCGGTCAACAAGGCCCTCGAGATCAAGCCGGACTACATCGAGGCGATGACCTACAAGGGCTTGCTGCTCCGCACCCAGGCGCTGGTCGAGAAGGATCCGGCCGTGCAGCAGCGCCTGATTCGCGAGGGCACGGCGCTCGGCGACAAGGCCAACGAAATGCGCAAGGCGCGCGCGGGCAACTAGCCTAAACCCCTATTGCGGCCGCCCGAAATGGTGGCCGGTCAGGCCTGAAAAACGGGCCGGTTGCGCGACGACGCACCGGCCCGTTTTTTCTTTTACCTGCACGTCATCCCCGGGTGATAATTTCCTGCTGTCCAGCAGGAGATTCCATTAATGAAGATTGTCTTTCGTTTTGCCTTGTGCGTCTTCGCGGCACTCGCGCTTGCGGTACCTGCCAGCGCGCAGGTCACCACAGGTTCACTCGCAGGTAAAGTTCTGAATGCGCGCCAGGAGCCCGTGGCTGGCGCGAGCATCATCGCCATCCACTTGCCGTCGGGCACGAGCTACGAGTCCACGACGCGCGCCGATGGGCGATTCCAGATCAACGGTGTCCGCGTGGGCGGGCCCTACTCGGTGACCGTGGCGTTCACCGGCGGCAGCGGCGCGGCCTTCGCGCCCGAGACGCAGGAGAACCTCGAAGTGTTCCTCGGCGTCGCGGCCGACCTCGTGTTCAACGTCAAGGAGATCGCGGTAAGCGAAACGGTCACCGTCACGGCGACGAGCGACGCGGTGTTTGCGTCGAACCGCACCGGCGCCGCCACCGCGGTGACGCGCCAGGAGATCGCGACCCTCCCGACGATCAGCAACCGCCTCGAGAGCTTCGTGCGCCTGACGCCGGCGATGGGCGGCAACATGTCGTTCGCGGGCCAGGACAACCGCATGAACAACATTACGGTGGACGGCTCGTACTTCAACAACTCGTTCGGCCTCGGTAACCAGCCTGGCGACCGCACGAACGTGGCGCCAATCTCGATGGACGCAATCGAACAGGTGCAGGTCAACGTCGCGCCCTTCGACGTGCGGTCCGGCAACTTCGTCGGCGCCGGCGTCAACACCGTGACCCGCAGCGGCACCAACAGCTTCCGCGGCTCGGGCTTCTACCAGTGGCGCGATCAGGGCCTCACCGGCACGGAAGCCAAGGACTCCACCGTCAACGTCGGCACCTTCAAATTCAGCAACTATGGCGGCTGGGGCGCCGGGCCGATCGTCAAGAACCGGCTGTTCTTCTTCGGCAACGCCGAGAAGGAAGAAACCGAGCAGCCCGGCACGACGTTCCGCGCCAACCGCGGCGGCGAAGCGGCCGCCGGCAGCGTGATGCGCGTGAACGCGTCGGACCTCGATGCGCTCAGCTCGTTCCTGCAGCAGCGCTACAGCTACGACACCGGCCCGTACCAGGAATATCAGCACCTCACGCCGGGTCGCCGGCTGCTGGGCAAGTTCGACTACAACGTCAACAGCCGCAACAAGCTGAGCTTCCGCTACAACCAGCTCGATTCCGAAACCGACGTGGCGGTGTCGAACTCGTCCTCGCTCGGCTTCGGTAACCGCCGCGGCAATCCCTCGCTGGGCCTGAACTACCAGGCGTCGAACTACCAGATTCTCGAGAACCGCAAGTCGGGCGTCGCGGAGTTGAACACGGTGATCGGCAACACGATGTCGAACTCGCTCATCGTCGGCTACCACAGCTCGGGCGAGAGCCGCGCGACGCGCATCGGCACCTTCTTCCCCTTCGTGGACATCCTGCA
>JALDXK010000668.1:0-3549 GCA_032155105.1 Acidobacteriota bacterium | reverse complement strand
CACGCAGACCAAGCTGCTCGTCGGCTTCGAAGCCACCGACATCGATACGATGCTGGGCGATCAGCCCGCGGGGCTTCAACATCACCACCGCCAACAAGATGCTCGTGATGATCGACGGGCGCACCGTGTACTCGCCGGTGTTCGGCGGCATGTTCTGGGAAGCGCAGGACATTGTCATTGCCGACATCGATCGCATCGAGGTGGTGCGCGGCCCGGGCGGGACGTTATGGGGCGCCAACGCCGTGAACGGCGTCATCCACGTCATCACCAAGAGTGCCGCCGACACGCGCGGCACGTTCGTGAACGCCGTTATCGGTTCAGAAGCGACCGGGCCATTTGCGATCCGGCACGGTGGACGCTTTGGGAGCGCCGGGTCGTACCGCGCCTACATCAAGGTGCGATCGGAAGACGCCACCGACCTGCTCGGCGGCGGCAGCGCCAACAACGATCATGATTTCGGGCAGGCCGGATTTCGGATCGAATCCCTGCGGACCGCGGCGTCCCACCTCGTGGTCCAGGGCGACATCTTCACGGGCCAGACCGGACTAGACACCGAGCGCCACATCAACCTGAACGGCGGCAACGTCCTCGCCCGCTGGGTCGGCCGCACCGACAGCGGCGCCGAAACGACGGTGCAGGCCTACTACGATCATTTTTACCGGCGCGTGCCGATGCAGTATCGCGGCGTCCTCGACACGTTCGATCTCGACGCCCAGCATCAACGCGCCCTGGGCGGCCGGCATGTCCTGGTGGTGGGCGGCGGCTATCGGCTCTATCGGGGCGACGACCTCGGCGACGGTCCCGGCTTCTTCTTCGACCCGCAGCTGCGCGTCTCGCATCGCTCCAACGTGTTCGGCCAGGCGCAGTTCGACGTGCAGCGCCGGCTGTTCGTGACGGTCGGCGCCAAGCTGGAACACAACGAGTTTACGGGCGCCGAAGTGCAGCCGAGCGTTGCGGTGCGCTGGACCCGAAATTCGCAAACGCTCTGGGGATCGATCTCCAAGGCCGTGCGTGTGCCGACACGCTTCGACACCGACCTGCGCATCCGCGTGCCGAACACCGACATCATCGCCCTCACCGGCACCGACGAGTTCCGCTCCGAGGCCGTCGTCGCATACGACGTCGGGTATCGGACGCGCCTCGGCGACCGGCTCTCGATCGATGTCGCCGCCTACGACAATCGCTACGACGAGCTGCGGAGCCAGGAGTTTCCCACCGCGCCGGGCACTCCGGTGAGGCTCATGAACATGCTCAACGCCGTGACGCGCGGCGCCGAGATCGCGCCGAAGGCGCAGCTGACGCCCTGGTGGCAGATCGGCGGCGGGTATACCTACCAGTGGAAGCGGTTGACGTTCGATCCAGGCAGCACCGATCCGACCGGCGGCGCCGCCGAAGCGAACGATCCGACGCACATCGTCAACGTCCGCTCGTATATGAGTCTCGGCAGCCGCGTCGAAGTGGACGGGTTTTACCGCTACGTCACCTCGCTGCCCAACCCCGCGGTCGACGCCTACGCGGAGCTCGACGCGCGACTCGGCTACCGCGTGCGTCCCGGGTGGGAACTGTCGTTGATCGGCAGCAATCTCCTGCACTCGAACCACGTCGAGTTCCGCGGCGGCACGCCGGCGCAGGTCTACGCCCGCGCCGCCACCCTTCGATCGACATGGCGCTTCTAGGCCGATCGCGTGGTGCGGTGCTATGGCTCATCGCCGGCACGCTGGCGGTGTGCGCGCCGGTGGCATCGGCGCAGGCGCCGAGCGAAACGGACGTCAAGGCCGTGTTCCTGTACAACTTCGCGAAGTACGTGGACTGGCCGTCGGCACCGCCGGGCCGCTCGACCAGCATACGGATGTGCGTGCCCGCCAATACCCCGTTCCTCGCCACGCTGCAGACCGCGGTGCGCGATGAGGTGATTCACGGCCGTCCGCTCAGCGCCGTCGGCCCCGCGGGTCTCGACGAAGCGAAGGAGTGCGACATCATCTACGTGGGCGATTCCGCGACGCCGGATGCGGCCGCCTGGCTGAGCGTTGTGCGCGGCCGACATACGCTCACCGTCGGCGACGGCAAGCTCGTCGACGGCCTGGTGATTGCCTTCGTGCGCGATCAGAATCGCGTGCGGTTCGACATCGATCGGCGCGCCGCCGCGAAACAGGGACTGGCGATCAGCAGCCGCCTCCTCGGCCTGGCACGCCGGGTCTCCGAGCCCTAGCGATGCTGTCGAGACTCTCGATCCGACAGAAAGTTGGCGGCCTGCTGATGGTCACGAGCAGCGCCATCCTGGTGCTCGCCTCGATCGCCTACGTGACGTGGGACTACTTCCACTTCCGGGACGACATGGAAATCAGCCTGCGCGCGCAGGCCGAGCTCGTGCTCGACAACGCCGCCGCCGCGCTGACCTTCGACGATGTTGGCGCCGCGCGCGAGTCGCTCGCGATGCTGTCGATCAACCCGAACATGCGGCTCGCGTGCCTCTACCGCCAGGACCGGACGCTCTTCACCGAGGTGCGGTTCGGCGACACCGCAGAGGAAGGACCGTGCCCCTCGGCCGTGACCCGTGGCTCGCAGTTCACCAACGACCGGCTGCTCGTCACCTCGCAGCTGACGCGCGGTCGCGACACGGGCGGCCTCATTTTCCTCGCCAGCGACCTGGAACCGCTGGCGGCACGCCTGCAGACCCAAGGCGCCGCCGTCGCGGTGATCGTGCTGATCGGCCTTTTGGTGTCGTTCCTGCTGTCGTCCCTGCTTCAGCGGATCGTCTCGCGGCCCATTGGGGCACTGGCCGGCATCGCGCGCGAGATCGCCGATCGGGGCGACTACTCGCTGCGCGCCACACCCGCGTCGCGCGACGAGATCGGCGTGCTGGTCGGCACGTTCAATCGCATGCTCGACGAGGTCGAGTCGTCGCAGCGCGCCCGTGCGGAGGCGCTCGAGCGCGAGCAGCAGGCCAACCGGTTGAAGGATGAGTTCCTGGCCACGCTGTCGCACGAGCTCCGCACGCCCCTCAACGCCATCGTCGGCTGGGTCCACCTGCTTCGCACCGGACACCTGCCGGAGGAGGAACGCCGGCACGCCATCGATCGCATTGATCGCAACGCGCATGCGCAGGCCAAGCTGGTGCAGGACCTGCTCGACGTGTCGCGCATCACCACCGGCAAGCTGCAGCTCGACATCCGGGAGATCGACCTGGCCAGCGTGATCAGCAACGCCATCGACGCGTGTCGTCCGGCCGCCGATGCCCGCCAGGTCGGCATCGTGACACAGTTCAGCGGCGCCTTTCCGACCGGCGGCGATCCCGACCGTTTGCAGCAGGTGGTGTGGAACCTGCTGTCCAACGCGGTCCGCTTCACGCCCGCCGGCGGCCGCGTGCACATTTCGCTGGTGCGCGCCGGCGGCGTCGACACGCTGCGCGTCCGCGATACCGGCGCCGGCATCGAACCGCAGTTCGTGCCGTACGTGTTCGAGCCGTTCCGCCAGGCCGATGCCGCCAGCACTCGCGCCCATGGCGGCCTCGGCATCGGTCTGACCATCGTGCGCCGGTTGACGGAGATG
>JALDXK010000667.1:0-3553 GCA_032155105.1 Acidobacteriota bacterium | reverse complement strand
CCAACGGGACAAACACTTCACGGTTCCATGGCGCGCAATCCTCGAGCGCTGCCGCCGTCGTAAGTCGTTGGCGTCGTCCACGGCATCGAAGCATCGTGGCAGATCGGCCTGCAGCGGCAGGGGGGTCCTGCCCCATGAGGCCGGTAGGCACAGAGCGAGCGGACATCGATACGCTACCGCCGGCGCAACTGCCGTGACCGTCTGGGGTTGGTCGCTGCACGACCCACAATGCCGCACCGGTAGCGACGGCGCTCGCCGCACGCCGTGCCGCAATTCCAGCGTCAGTCGCCTGTCGATCGCACCATCAAGGACCTGAGAGAAGCCACCCGATCAACAGCACCGCCGGCTCTTCTCCTTGCTGCTGCGCAATCAACCCACGCGACTGAATCCCCATAGCCTTCGTGGCCGACACCCGCCTCCTCAATGCGCGTGCCTGCTCCGACGGGTTCCGGATGCCCCGGTGTTACCTGGCATCGTCGCGACGAGCCGGCATCTGAAACCTTCACTAGGGGCCGCCCTTCGCGACGCATCGAAACTGTCCGCCACTCGTCCAAAAAGTCGACTCACGGATTGGCTCACGTGCATCTCAGATTGCGCACCTGGAACCGTCCTTTCCTAGATGGTCTTCGAAGGTAGCGAGATACCGCGCGCTCGGGATCCCAGCCTGCGCACCGTGCCCAAGGAAGACGTTGACCATCCCCTATCGGACGTAGGATGTTCGCGCATCGAAGAACTCGAGTGGAGCAACCGGTCATGGGCAACTGCATCGTCGTCGTCCAGTTCGACCTGCCGAAACGAACCGAGGAGCAAGCCACGAAGGGTGGTACCTCGACAGCCCCCATCTATCGCGGTCTTGCTACGAAGGGTTTGATCCGCAAAGACTACCTCAACGGCGACACCGGGACCGGAGGGGTCTACCTCTGGGAGAGCCGGGCTTGCGCCGAGGCGTGGTTCACTGAGGATCGCATGGTTGAGTTGACGAAGCGCTTTGGCGTTCGACCCAGGCTCACGTGGTACGACACCCACGTCACGGTCGACAATCTGAAGGGCGAGACGCGAGTCAACGGCAAGGCGCTCGCCGAAGCGGGCTGAATTAGCGGCCGCCTAGCGGCACCCTTGCACAACGACCAAGTGAGTCGCTTTCCGGTCATATCCTCACCGCGACATCCTTGATTAAATTGTCCCCGGATGGTTTCGAAAGGGTATGAGTATGCGTATCCAGTGATCTGGCGCTCCGACAAGGGCGTACGCTGCGTCTGGTGTGAGGGATCGCCGCTGATGCGACCCTAAGAGCCTGAATCTGAAGTTTGCACGATAGATCAAGGCGTCAGCACGATGTCGGGCGTGTGCACAATGAACAGCACCTCTCCCCATTCGGTCAGCGTCTGCAACACCTCTTCGACTTGGCACCTAGCAGTATGGCTCGGTGCTCCTCGGAGAACGCGCGCACGACTTCGAACGTGCTTACACCGTAGTCGCGGGCGATTAGCCCCAGAATGCCGTCAGGGTTCGCTTGCAACCTCTCTGCCAGAGGCGGACGTGGCGCGGCGGCAGAATCGCTCATGATCCCGCCTATTCAGCCGCGAGGCGCCGTACGGCGCCGTCGGCTGTAACCTCTTGCAGCACGTGAAAGCCCTCGAACTCGGGGTGTCCCAAGGTGGTCGGCTTCTGGTCGCCGGCGCGCGCGTGCGCTTTGCGGAAAGCCTCCGACTTTGTCCAGGCCTCGAAGTCAGCGTAGCTGCGCCAGATCGTGTGCGAGGAATAGAGCACGTGATCCTCACGCTCTGGGCCGCGCAGCAGATAGAAGGAGATGAAACCCGGCAATTCGTGCAGATAGCTGTTCCGACTGAACCAAACGTTCTCGAAGTCCTTAGTGCAATCTTTCAGAACCTTGAACCGGTTCATGGCGATGAACATACTCATTTCTCCTATCCAGAAACCTGCGTGACCTCGCGTTGTGTCATGCCGCTGGCCTGATCTCAACGTCGAATCCAAGATTGCGGATACGGTTGGCGAGCTTGGCTGCGGCGCGGGCTGGGTTACGGCGGGCAAAATGGTCGGCGCCGAGATCCTGGTAGCAGGTGCCGTCGGCCAACATGTGATAGGCGGTGGTTAGGATCGAGGCGGCGACGGCGACAGCAGCCTTTTTGGGGCCGCACCGTGCCTTGAGCCGGAGGAACTGAGCTTGAAAGTAGCTGTTCTTCTTGCGAGCCGCGGCCCAGGCGCACTGCACCAGCACAGGCTTCAGCCACGGGGCACCCTTTCTGACGCGGGTCGAGCGCCGCTTGCCGGCACTCTCGTCAAGGCGCGGTATGAGACCCGCCCAGGACAGGAGATGACCCGCCGTAGGGAACTGCCTCATGTCGGTGCCGATCTCGGCGATGAGGATCTGGGCCGAGGTCTCGCTCAAACCCGGAACCTCCTTCAGTCGTTCAATGGCGTCACGAAAGGGCTCGAGCGCGGCCTCGATCCGCGCATCGAAGGCCGCGATCGTCTCTTCCAGCTGTTCAATGGTCTTTAAATGCTGGCCGATGAGGAAGCGATGATGAGAGCGAATGCGTCCGTGCAACGCATCTGCAAGCTCTGCGTGCGTTGCCGCGAGACGTGGGTCACCGAGCTCGGATAATTTCGCGGGATCCGTCTCGCCGGCGAAGATCGCCCTCAAAATCCGCCGTCCACTTGCCCCCAAGATGTCCGTGATGACCGAGGATAGTTTGACGTTGGCTTCCTCGAGCACGGCTTGGATGCGCTGCGTGTGCTGCACGATCTCGCGGGTAAGTTGCTTCCTGGTCCGCGTGAGATCGCGCAACTCCTGGATCGGTTGCGGCGGCACGAAGCTCGCCCGGATCAGGCCATGCGCCAGCAGATCAGCGATCCAGGTCGCATCGTTCATGTCGCTCTTGCGCCCGGGTACACCCTTGATATGCGCCGCGTTGGCCAGGATCTGTTGGAAGCGCCCTTCCAGGATATGCCAGACCGGCTTCCAGTAGACGCCTGTCGCCTCCATCGCCACATGCGTGCACCCAGCCTGCTCCAACCAGTCCGCAAGCTCAATCAGCCCCCGCGTCGTCGTCGCAAACCGGCGCACCTCGTAGGTCGCCTTGCCCCGGTTGACCAAGCGAAGGCAGGCCACCACTTCCTTCTTGTGCACGTCGAGACCCGCGCACCTTCTGTGCAATGTCTTCATTCGCGCCCTCCTTTAAGGCGCGGTCGGCGTGAAGCCCTTGCTCAAAATGAACTCTATCCACCGTGCTCCCGGACAAGCACCAGCCATAAGGCTGATCCTCGCCGTGGCGACAATTACGGGTGCTCAAAGGGCCTCCAATCAAACTTAGACACGGGCTCGCTCGCACCAAGGCACAACCGATCTCGCTGCCGACCGCGCCGTAGACTACAACGTTTCATGAATCCGGGTGCGCAACGCGAATGGAAACTTAGACCAAACATGTCGCCGATCTCGGCCATCGTCGGCTCAGGCGTTCGCAGGAGCTTCACGATTTTCGCGTTTCGCCGGGCTCGGTCCATAGCCTGTTTGGGCCGCGCGGCTCTACGC
>JALDXK010000666.1:0-3560 GCA_032155105.1 Acidobacteriota bacterium | reverse complement strand
CAGCCGGTCGCCCGTCCCGAGCTGCGGGTAGAGGTACGAGCGGTCACACGACGCGTAGAGATAGACCTGTGCTTCCGCGTCCGCGCCAATCACGCCGGCGAGCGCGGGCCGCTCGCGGCGGACGTCGAGGAGCGCTACCGGCAGTCCGTCGGTGCCGTACACAGCGTGGCACAGCCCTGCGTGACACAGGCCCGGCGGACTCCCCCATTGCCGCAGCAGCTCGTAGGTGCCCTGCAGGTGTTCGAAGAGGGTCTTGGCGACGTGCGCGACCTGCCCTGCCGAGCGGGATTCGAGAAACGCGACGATTTCCTGGTACCCGACGGATGCGTCGGCCGGCCTGGGCGATGCCATCTCCACGCTCCTGCCGACCGAGCCTAGCACATCCCGCCGCCGCGTTCGTCCCGGCCGGGCTCGATACACGCGAGGCCTACCACCGCGGTTCGAGTCCCGTCCGCGGTCGTCACCATCGCCGACTGTATGTTGTTGAGAGGATGGGGTGAAGTGATCGTGAGCCCAGAAGGAGTCGAAGGCAGCATGCTACGATCCCGCGGTGCCGCTGCGGATCGCATTCGACGGGCGAACGCTGAACTCGCCGGCCGGGGGCGTGCGCCGCTACGTGCGCGAATTGTTTGCCGTGATGCACGTCGCCGTGCCGGCTGCGGAAGTCATGGCGATCGGTGTGAGTTCTGCGGTGTCGTTACCCTCGGGAGTACGCGCCGCGAACGGCGCTGCTTCACTGCCGACCAATCTCGGGTGGAGTCTCACCGGGCTGCCACTGGCCATTCGAAGGACGCGTTGCGACGTCTTTCATGCGCCGGCCTACACCGCTCCGCTCTGGGGCGCGCGTCCGCTCGTGCTCACCGTGCACGACGTCAGCTACGCGCGTCATCCGGAGTGGTATCCGTACCGCGTCGATCCCGTGCGGCAGGCGTTCTATCGCGCGAGCGCGCGGCGGGCCGATCGCATCCTGACTGATTCGTCGTTTTCGCGTGACGAGATCATCGCTGCCTTCGGCATCGATCGCGACCGCATCGATGTGGTGCCGCTGGGCGTGAGTGCGCGATTCACTCCCGATCCGGCTGTCGCGCGCGAGCCCTTCGTGCTGCACGTCGGCGATCTCCATCCGCGCCGCAATCTCGCGATGCTGCTCGATGCGGTGATCGAGTTGAAGCGGAGCGAGCCATCGTGTGCGTCGCTCACGCTGGTGCTGGCCGGCGCCGATCGTGGCCTCCTGGCGTCGCTCACGCACCAGGCGCGTGCCGGCGCAGGTGTGCTGCGCTATCTCGGCCAACCAACAGACGATGAGTTAATCGGGTGGTACCGTCGTGCCGCGGTGTTCGCGTACCCGTCGCGCTATGAAGGATTTGGCCTGCCGCCTCTCGAGGCGATGGCATGCGGTGCGCCCGTGATTGCCTCGACGGCGGCATCGGTGCCCGAGGTCGTCGGCTCTGCCGCGCGACTGCTGGCGGTAGATGATGCGCGCGGATGGTACGAGTCGATTCGCGCCGTGCTCACAAACCACGCACTTGCGGCGGAACTCAGCACCGGAGGTCCTGTGCGTGCGGCACAGTTCACATGGGAGCGCACCGCGCGCGCCACCGTGGACACCTACACCCGCGCTATCGCAGGGCGCCGCGACAATTAGCGCGATGGACACAGCCAGCGTCGCCGTCCGCATCGTCGTGTTGAACTGGAACGGCCGGCAATGGCTCGAGGGTTGTCTCGACGCATTGCGCCGGCAGGAGGGATGCAGTTTCGAGGTCTTGCTCGTCGACAACGCGTCCACTGATGGGTCGGTGGCGTTCGTTCGCGAGCGGTTTCCCGAATGCCATGTCTTGGTGCTCGACACCAATCTCGGCTTCGCGACAGGCAATAACGCCGGCGCGCGCGGCGCCACTGCGCCCTACCTCGTCTTCCTGAACAACGACACCCTCGTCCAACCCGGGTGGCTGGCGGCGCTCCTGCGCGCGGCCGAAGGCGATCGCCACGTTGGGCTCGTCACGTCGCACATCGTCTACATGGACCGGCCTGAGGTGGTGGACTCCGCCGGCGATGGCTATCTGCGGTGCGGCGGCGGATTCAAGCGCGGTCACGGGCAGTCGATCGATCGCGCCGCCGGCGATCGCGAGGTGTTTGGCGCATGCGGGGCGGCGTTCCTGATCCGGAGAGAGTTGTTCGAGCGACTCGGCGGCTTCGACGAAGACTATTTCATGGTGTACGAGGACGTCGATCTGTCGTACCGTGCCCGCCTGGCCGGCAGCCGGATCGTGCTGGCGAGCGGCGCACTCGTGAGGCATGCAGGGAGTGCGAGCCTGGGCCGCATTTCGTCGAACGCGGTGTTTTACGGACAGCGCAATCTCGAGTGGACGTGGATCAAGAACTCGCCGTCGACGATCTGGTGGCGATCGCTGCCGTCGCATTTCCTATATGACCTCGCCGGCGGCATCGCGTATGCGCGTGCGGGCCTGCTCGGCCCGTGGCTTCGCGGGAAGTTCGCAGCTGTCGCCGGCCTGCCGGCGGTGTGGCGCAAACGACAACACGTTCAGCGCTCGGCACGCGCGGACGCACGCGAGCTGTGGCGATTGATGGAGGCAGACTGGATTGGTGTCAAGCGCCGCGAGAAGGCGTTTGATTTTCGGGCGACTGGCGACGGCGCCCGAGCTCGCGGCGGACCTTGAGTTCGCCGCGGATCCAGAGCCCGGCGGCGATGGCGGGCGCGGGTAGCCGGCCGACGAACGACGCGTGCTTCCAATACATCCTGAACGCGCTCCGATGAAAGGCGCGAATGGCGCGTGCCAGTGAATACTCGGCCGACCGTCCCACAATGTGCCGCACCGAAGCGGTCGGGACGTACATCCGCCGGAAGCCGGCGTCGGCGGCGCGGCGACAGTAGTCGGCATCTTCCCAATACAGAAAGAAACCTTCGTCAAAGCCCCGCAGGCGATCGAACAGATCCCGGCGTGTCATGAAGCACGCCCCAGAGACCCAGTCCACGTCGACGGGAACCTTGCTATCGAGCGCCACCAGGTTGCGACGCGAGAACCAGTTGCTGGGGAAGCGGCTCGTGAGCCACGTCGAGCGTCCGCCGAACAGCGTTGTGAGATCTGGAAAGCGCCGCGCGCTTGGCTGGACTGAGCCATCGGCATTGAAGACCCGAGCGCCGGCGACGGCCACGTCGGGATGGCACGTCAACCACTCTTCCAACACGCGGACCACGGGCGTTTCTGTGAGAGTGTCGGGATTGAGCAGCAGGAGAAACGGTGAGCGGGTCCCGGCGGCAGCGAGGTTCACACCCGCTGCAAACCCAAGGTTGTCTGCGCGCGGCAGCGTCTGGATGTTGTGTCCGCCCACGGCGGCGGCCAGCGCCCGCGCATCGCTTTCGTAGTCCACCACCACCACTTCGTCGTCTCGCTGGAGATGGGGGACAAGCGATGCCAAGCACCGTGTGAGATCGTCGTACGCCTTGTAGTTGACGATCAGGACGGCCGTGGACATGTCGCGCGCACATTGTAGTTGCAGGGCTGGAGCGGGGCAATTGTCCTCCGCCGCAGTATGATCCG
>JALDXK010000665.1:0-3575 GCA_032155105.1 Acidobacteriota bacterium | reverse complement strand
TGTCGCCGAATGAACAGCGGGCGTGGTCCGCTGTGGAGAACGCAATTGGAATCCGAGCTCGATAACAACTCACCCTCAGTGATTCGGTTCCTGTCGTGCCGCTGGCGCAAGCCGGCAGAAGACGGCGTGCCGGATCACTGCACCCATCGCGACGTCCTGCCGATGGCCGGCAAGGACGGCTTCAGCGCCGACTCGTGGTGCACCGACTGCTCGCTGTACAAGGCCAAGCGCATGCCGCGCAAGCGCGAGGAGCCGCAAGCCGCGCTTCCTAACGACGACTGGCGTTTCAGGTACTGATCGTGTTCGGTGGGTGCCCGCCGACCCGTTCGCGGTGGTCGGGGAGCATGCAGCGTCCGGCGAAGTCCTCGATCGATTCATAGAACGTCGTATGCGGCCACGCACGGTTCGGTTCCGGTCGCCCCGTCCACGACAGGTGCACCACGGCCAGCGGCTCGGGATGCTCGAGCAGCAAGAACAGCACGTCGTCGCTGTCGAAGCGTCGTGCGACCGAAATCGCCTTCTGTCCGAACAGCGCGTGCCCGGCGCTCACCTCATTGCGAAGCTCGACTTCGAGACCCGGCACCACGGCGCGCCACGGATCGAGCCAGTGCACCGCCGCGACGTCGTCGAGGGTCACGCGGCCGCTGCGTGACGCCGAGGTCGATCGGCGCCCGGTGGCGCTCCACTCCTCCACGAGGCGGCGTGCCAGGTTCACGACCGCCGCTTCGCAAAACCAGCGGCGCGCGTCGGTTTCAGCGGTATCGAGTTCGTAGCCCCAGAAAATGAAGCCGTCGACGAAGTGATCGCCAAGTTCGAGGTGATAGAAGACGTCCGTCCAGATCGCCCGTGCGCCATCGCTCGGGGTCACTTCGCCAGACACAATTCTCGCGGCGTGCGCGTGTGCTAACGCCTTGAGCTCGTCGGATGGCATTGGGGGCCTGCCGGGGAGCCCGCAAACGGTACCCCAGACGCGGAACAAACACCACACAAAGGGTCGGGAGAAACTGTGCAAGGCGCGGCCAAAAAACCGCGGCGGGTGGGTTAATCCGAAAATTCTTTCGCCAGCTCGACCCACTCCCCTTCCGGTGCGAGCCGCTCGTAGGTGCGCCAGTGCGTGCGAGCGTCGACCGAGCGGCCCATCTTCTCGAGTGTCACCGCGAGATAGAAGTGCGCGTCCGGGTAGTCGTTGTTGAGGGCGAGCGCAGTGCGATACGAGGCTTCCGCGTCGAAGTAGCGGGCGTGGTCGTGGTGGATGTTGCCAAGGTTGAAGTGGGCCTCGAAGTACGACGGATCGAGGACAATCGCGCGCTCGTAGAGCGCCTGGGCTTCGGCCAGCTCATCGCGAGAGTATCGGATGTTGGCGAGGTTGATCAGCGCCGCGACGAGATCGGGATCGTGGTCGAGCGCACGCCGATACGCCACTACAGCCTCGTCGATACGCTCCGGTGTCCCATCGTCGAGTAGCGACCCCATCAGGAAATACTGCTCCGCCTGACTCAGCTCACCGGCGGATCCAACGGTTCCAGGAGTTCCAGGCGATCCAAGGGCGTTCGAGGGAGTTCGAGGTTTCAGCTCGATGATGCGGGCCGGTTGGGCTTCGAGACGGAAATCGAAGGTGAGCTGGCCAGTGCGCGAGGTCTGCAGCGTGCGCACCACGGCGCGGAACGCCGCTCCCTGCTGCAGCTCGCCAGCCAGCTGTCTGAGCGCCGTCAGATCGGTGAAGCCGAAAAAGCTTTCGTTCTCGTGCTTGAGGACCGGCTTGATGAGACCGCACTTCTCGAGATAGCGCAGGTGATCGAGCCGCAACGCGGGATACATCGCAATGATGTCGCGGCGCGAGTAATGCTGCTTGCCCTGAGCGGGATTGACTCCACCGGCTGAGTCAATCGCGTCGATGGGCGTGGCGCGATCGCCATCCGCGGTCGCGACCGTCGCCTGCCCGCGCGGCGGCCGTTGTTTCGGCGGATCGAATGGCAAGTCAGGCATCGATCAACTTCAATGTGAAGCAAGTCGTTCAGGAAGTCAATCAGTGACGTGCAGCAGCAACGCCAGCACCGGCGAGGATTGCACACAACGTAATGACTGGCACGCAGAAAGTGCGAATACGCTTCGGCCTTCATCGCACGCCGGCCCGTTCGAGCAGCGGTTTCATCACCATCCGACCGACGTACGACGATCCCTTGGGCGTGAGGTGGCCGAAGTCGAGCGCCATGAGCTCGAGATCGCTCTCTCCCGGCACGCGGGCCAGGCACGCGCCATTGCGGCACAGGCGGTCGATCAAAGACACGTAGCTGACGCTCGGCAATTCCGCAAGCATGGCGGCAAGTTCGCGATCGTGCGTGAACACGTCCTGGTCGAGGCCGGTGCGGACGTACTCCGGCCGCTCCTCGAGGTGGTGTTCAGCGAAGATCCGCGGCAACCCCGGCCGCCACAGGGGAAACGGCCCGACCACGGCAACCGAACGCGCGCCCAATTGCAGCACCCGAGCGGATAGCGCCTCCCAATCCACGCCAGTCTGGCCGCCCGCTTGTGCAACGATCACCAGAGATGGGCTCAGGCGACGGATCTGGTCCATCGCGTACAGGTTCGCCTTCTCGCATCGCCGATCGCGGACGCTGAGATCGAAGTTGTCCACCGCCGCCACACACGCCGACGTGGTGACCTGTGCGAGCAACGCGTTGGCCGGCAACTGTTCTCGAAGGCCGAGTGACAGGGCCTGCGCAAAGGAATCGCCCCACAGAAACACCGTGTGGTCGCGGCCGGCGACGACGCAGGACGGATCGAGTTCACGGCGTGCGTCTTCCGTGCCCCACTCCATGAAGTCGCATTCGGCGCGATAGGCCTCGCGCAACCCGACCTTGCGCATGCGTTCGTAGTAATCCACGAGGTGTGCGGCGTCGCTGCGATTGATCGGCCGATTGATGAAGCCGACGGCCGTGTCGGTGGTGATCCCGACCGCGAGCAACACCACCATCGCCGTCACCAGCAATGGCACGATGCCGCGCCTCCGCGACCCGTATCGGATCGGCCACTCGACCAGGCGATACGTGAGCCAGGCGAGGACCACGCTGATCGCGATCAGTGCGAGCCGCGACAGCACAGGAGGCGTGGTGCCATTCATCACGCGCGCAAACGACAGTAGCGGCCAATGCCACAGGTAGAGCGGGTAGCTGATCAGGCCAACCCACACCACCGCAGGCAGCGACAGCACGCGGCGATTCAGCCAGGCATCCGGACCTGCCACGAGCAGCAGGAACGTGCCGGCCACCGGCAGCATCACCCACAACCCAGGAAAGACCCGCGTCGAGTCGATCAGGATCACGCCCGCGGCGATCATCGCGGCGCCGGCGAGTGCAAGCGCGTTCGCGCGCCACCGTCCGGCAAGGAATCGATCGACGAGCATCTTCAGCTCACGATCGATCTCGAGGCACGCCAGCGTGGCGCCGGCCAACAGTTCCCAGAATCGCGTCCACGGCGAGAAAAAGGCCGGGGTGCGATCGATGCGGACGATCCAGATGGCGGCGAGAAACGATGCGGTGCCAATCGCCAGGGTCATCACGAGCGGTCCGCGGCCG
>JALDXK010000664.1:0-3577 GCA_032155105.1 Acidobacteriota bacterium | reverse complement strand
CCCGCCGCAGCCGCGAGGATGGCTGATCCGATTCCCAGCTGTTCCACGAACTCTCGTCGCTTCATAAATCCTCCGGAGGAGAAGGGCGTGGATTCTAGCAACCCTGAGCCACGATAGGAATCGGTTTGTGCAGGGGAGAGTCCAGCGAACTGGCTCGATTCATGCTCGGAGTCAGATGTGCCGATATGCACCCACAGGAAACAAGTCAGTGACGTTTGTGTTTCGTTGATGTAAATTCAGATGAGACGAGCGTTCCGCTAAAGCAGAGCGCTGCCACAAGGGTTGGATGTTGAGGTATGGCCATGTGGCTGATGGCAATGAACTTCACGCTCCTGACGTTGGTCTTGCTCGCGAGCGCTGCGCGACCTGTCCATGGTCAGGTGATTCCCGCCCCGGCGTTACGGCCCACCTCCAACAACTCACCTCTCCTGACCACCGATCGCACCCTGCAGGCCAGCCTGACGCGAATCGCGCGCGGCAGCGCGCTGTGGCGAGAGGCCATCGGCAACGTCGGCCAGACCGGCCGCCACGTGCTTGTTCTCACCCCCGCAGACGTCTCGATGGTCGATCGGCGAAACGGTCAGAAGCGCATAGCATTCGACGCAGGCGTCCTGGCAGAAGCCGTTCCGATCTTCATCGGCGAGTCCGAGAACATCTCCTCTGTCGTCGTCGTGGTTAACCTGCAACTGGTCCGGCACCTCCACGATTCGAGATTCTCCGTCTCGCGCGACTTCGAGGCTGATCTGGATCGTATCCTCGTACATGAGGTGTATGGACACGCTGTGCCATACCTGCTGGCTGGAGACATCTCGGGGCAATGCGCCGATCCGAAGAAGGGTGAAGCCCCAGCCGATGGCTGCGCGATCCGGCGCGAGAATGCCGTCCGGGCCGAACTCGGTCTGGGCCGTCGCGCGGATCGCGGGTTGTACAGCCTTGCTCTTGCCATGCGGGCAAGGTAAGCGCGGCTGTCAATCACCGACCACGTAGCTGAAAACTTTCCAGGCGCCCTTCTGCTCGAGCAGCGACCCGCACACGCGAAGATCCTGCTCCTCGCCATTGCTGTCACGCACGCGGAGCGTCGCCTCGCGATGTACGCGATACGTCTGATAGTTCGTTTCGCCCGCGAATCGAACATCGAGCAGTTCGTAGCGCTTGCCTCCTTCTCTGAGCATCACACTATTCAGCGTCTGGCTGCTCTTTTGACGCAGGTCGCCCCAAACAAAGGAGAAAGGAAGGTTTCGTTCTGGACGTGCCGCCGGCAGTTGCGGCCACACATGATCGCGGAACTCCGCCTCACTCAATGCCAGAGCCTCGAGGGTCGCACGGTCGCGACGTGCCAGCGAGTCGAGGACTGCTGCCGCGAGAGACGAGGCCGAGGGATGAGTATGGGCAAGCGGGGGCACTCGGTTGCACGCCAGACTGGCGGCCAGCGCCAACGCACTGACGACAATGCCTACTCGGATCACTTCAGTCAGGGTACACAAGACGACCGAGGCGGATCCAACAGGAGGCCTCGGTCGGTCGAGTTGAATGGTCTGTTCTTCAGTTCTGCGGGAACGACGTCCAGCCAGCCATCCAGTTCGGCGCGGGAGCGGGCGCAACGGCACCGATATACGTCGTCACCTCGAAGAAGCCGTCATTCGGCGGAATGATTGGCGCAAGTTGACCACCAGCCAACGTGGCGACCGACGACGGCTGGAAGTTCGGCGCAGCGTGATTCGAGCAGGCAGCGGTTGAGACCCCGGGATCGACGTTGGTCCGGATGTTCGGGAAGCGACCGCTGTTGATGAAGACCTGCACGCTCGAGTGCATCGGCGCGACCGGAGCACTGCCGGTGACACCCATGTTCCATGCCACGCCGGAACCCATCTGCGATGTGCCGTTATCGACTTGAGCCACCGTCGTGCCATCACTGATCTGGAACCCCGTGCTCTTGAAACCCGTGACCAGGAAGTTACGGATCGTGAACGCCGTCCCGCGCCGGAGGTTCGCGCCGCGAGGGCTCTCGCCGCCCTCGCTCCTGTCGGGGTCGCCGCAGAGCGTGATGTTGTAGATCTGCGGGTTCGAGCGCGGCAGCACGTTGTTGTTGAACTCGTTGTTATCGGCTTCGATGCCGTTGTCCGCATCGTCACCGCGCTGCGTGACCGCGACGAACTGCATTCGCCCGGTCCAACCGAATGTCCAGTCGATGCTGTCGTCGGCGGCATTCGAGGCCACGATGTACTTCCCATCCACCGTTCCGCCGAACCATTCCAATGCGTCGTCGCGACTCATGTGTGCCTGCACATGATGTACGACCGTTCCTCGGCCGACGGCCTGGAACGCAATGCCATTCAGCTCGTTGTCGGGGCTGAACTCCACACCAGAGAACTCGACTCGCACATACTGCAAGGTGCCGCTGTTGTCGTTGGGATCGTTGCCGCCGTAGACACCGGTATCGCCCTCGCCGGCCGCCTCACCGGTGCCGAAGTTCAGCGGGGCGCGTCCATTGATGATGATGCCTCCCCAGTCACCGCGGCCGCGCTGCCCGATCGGCTGATCGCTCGTGAAGACGATGGGAGCCGTCGGCGTCCCGATGGCATTGAGGCGCCCTCCGCGCTCGACGATCAGCGTGCCGACACTTCCCGCTTCACCAATCACGCGCGTGCCCGCCGCGATGTTGAGCGTTGCCCCTGCCCTGACGAAGACCGCGCCGCGCAGCACGTAATAGAACGTGTTGACCCAGGTTTCGTTGCCGGTCACCTCGCCAGTCACGACGACGACCGGCTTGTCGATGCCCGGGACGTTGACGGGCGGCGCCTGATCCGAGGACAGCCGGGCAGTCGGCGCAATCGCAAACACCGCTGCAACTGCAACCCCGAACAGGATGCGTGAGAAATGCATGATGGCTCGTGTGCTCCTTGTCGATGTCATGGCGCGTCTCAAAACACGTTGTAGCTGAAAGAAATCGTGTAGGAGCGCCCCAGCTTGTACAGCCGCTGAATTCTGTCGATCTGCAACGACTGCGTGTATTCGTATTCACTGTCGGTCAGGTTCTCCAGCGTTGCGCGAATGGTGAGACCGCGTAATCTCTGCGCCAACACGATGTCCAACGCACCCCGTCCCTGCTCGATGATGTCCGGCGCCTCGTTGGCGCCCACGTCCGAGATGCGATCGCCGAAGAAGTTGTAAAGAACGCGCGTCGAGAACCCTCCCATGAAGAACTCACCGCCGACGTTGAAGATGTTCCCCGACTGCCCGGCCAATGGCCGCTCGGCGGAGGTCTGGACGCCGAGCTGCTCTGGCGCAAGCGTGATCTTCGAGTCGACGAACGTATAGTTGGCGTTCACGAAGAAGTGCTGGCCGATCTCGCGAGCCACTTCCAACTCGATCCCGAAGTTCCGGGCGTTATCCGCGTTCTGGAAGGTGGCGATCGGGTTCGCCGACGCGATGACGACACGCTCGATGGGCTTGTCGAAGTACTTGTAGAAGACACTTGCTGCGACTACGCCGCGACCCCCGCTGAACATCTCCCCCCGGGCGTCGACGTTCTGGATCAAGGCGCGCTGGAGATCGGCGTTGCCCTTCACGGCACGGT
>JALDXK010000663.1:0-3610 GCA_032155105.1 Acidobacteriota bacterium | reverse complement strand
CAGCCAGCCCGGCGACCGAGCCGGCGAAGGCCGCCGCGCCGAGGGCGCCGCGCCACCCGCGCAGCCCGCCGGAGCGGGCGAGGAGGGCGGCCGTGGCGAGCTGGACCGCACCGGTTTGGAGAGGCAGCTCCGAGGGGGTGAGCCGGAAGTTGAGCGGCACCAGCACGGCGCCGAGCTGCGGCACGGCATAGAACGACTCGAGTTGCGCGTGGGTGTTGGGCGCGATATAGGCAACCCGGTCACCCTGCGCGACGCCCATCTGCTGCAGCGCGGCCGACCAGCGATCGCAGCGATCGAAGAAGTCGCCGTAGGTCCAGCGCTGCCGGCCATCGACCACGCCTTCACGATGCGCATAGAGCTTGCGGGTGCGGCGCATGAAGTCCATGGGCGTCAGCGGCGTTTCCATGGAGGCAATTCTATGCAGTCAAAGTTAAAAGTTAAAAGTTAAAAGTTAAAAGCTAAAAGTTAAAAGTTAAAATCACTCGCGTCGTCGTCGCTTCATGTTGGCCATCTTGTTGACGATGATCTTGCCGAAAATCAGTCCCAATTGGCGCGCTTCGTCCTGATAACGACCGACGGTCGCGTAGCCGGAAAGTTGGCACCGCACGATCATGCGAATGGCGACGTGTGCTTCTTTGATTTCACGCAGGGCGATTCGCATCTTCGACAGGAAGTCCGCATCGCTCGACCCCGCATCCGCCTCCTCGAGATTGAATGTGCTGGAAGTACTGGACTTCACTAACTCCCGCCAGACGATGCGGCTGGGTTCCTTCAGATAGGGCTCTTTCGGATACGACTCGATGATCGCGCAGGCAAACTCGAACGACCGGTTCTGCAGTGCCAGGGTTCGTTCTCGGTCCGATAGTGGATTGTCCATGGCGTTTTAGGAGCAATCCGTGGGCCGTCGAATTTGTCGCGAGAAACGGCGACGACGCTCAAACCGGTACGCAATTTCTCACACGACTTTTAACTTTTAACTTTTAACTTTTAACTTTTAACTTCACCCCGTAGGCGCCGAAGGCGCATGCCAACACGAGAGCGGGCCAGAGACCGAGCAGGAATCGCGTGAACCCGGCGGCGAGCAGTGCCGTGAGCAGCAGCCCCGCGTGAGCGGTGAGCGCCGCGATGCTCGCCACCACGAACGCGGGTGGCAGCGGCGGTGCGGCAATGGCCGCGGCGAGGGCGGCGAGCGCCAGTGCGCCGGTCAGCAACGCCACGAGGGACATCACGATCTGCGCGTAGCGCACATGGGCCGACGGTTCGAAGCTCAGCGTCCGATCGGGTCCGAGCGCCAGCGCGTAGTGTTCGTACGGCAGCGGCCGGTGCGCGGCGAGAAACTGGTTGAGCGCCGGCGCGGTGTCGGGATGCCGCAGGCGATCCACCGTCCACAACGATCGGTAATGCAGCCACGTCAGCTCGAGGAAATTGATCGGTGCGCGGCGGAGGCGGGCGAGGCCGGCGGCGCCGAGCACCGCCGTTTGCCGCGCCTCGGATGATTCGCGGGTAAGCGCCCGCGCCTCGTCCGCGCAGCCGCCCTGCAGGCAGGTTTCGTAATAGATGCTCAGCACGCCGCGCACGCGGTCCGGTGCACGCGACAGCATCTCACGGATCGGCGCGAGGTGCGTCTCCAGCTGCGCATCGATCGCGCGGCGCACGGGATCGTCCGATGGTGCGGCGGGACGCGCGTCGATCAACGCCGCCTTCGCGAACATGTGCCGCCCCATCAGGCTCGAAGGGGCGCCGGCGTGGACCATGGATGCGATTGCCTGCTCGATGCCGACGATCACTGCGAACGGCGCGAGCGCGGCAACGAAGAAGAACGCCACGTGGGCCTGAGGGCGGGAGCCTCCAGCGGGTCGGCGCTGCAATAACCCCATCACCAGCATCACCGGCACGAAGGCGAAGCCGGTGCGCCGCACCAACGCGCTGGCCCCGACCGTGAGCGCGATCGCCACCATCAGGCGCCACGTCGGGTGATACGCGAAGCGCACGTTGAGCGCGAGTAACGCCACCAGCAACGACAGAAACAGCGACTCCGAGAGGATCGACGCGTGGTAGTCGCGGATCTGCGGGAGGATCATGCAGCCGGCGATGACGGCGGTCGCCAGCCAGGTGTTGCGCGTGGCGCGGACGATTTCCCGGCCGAGCCAGGCGAGCACGGCCGCGTAGATGATCGGCTGCAGGACGATCGCGCCGCGGGCCCCCGTGAGCTTCAGGAAGAACGGGTAGCCCAGTGGCACGATGGGCGTCATGTTGAGGTAGTGAACCGAATCAGGCGTGGTGATCGGTCCGGGCGGATTCGAAAACAGGCAATAGGCTGCGTAGGCCGCGCACAGCGTAATTACCGCGGGCATCAGGGCGCTTGCGTGTGAAACGCGGTGTCGCGCTGAAATGCATCCGCGGCGCGCAGCAGCGTCGCCTCGTCGAACGCCCGGCCGGTCAGCTGCAGGCCGATGGGTAAGACTGGGCTCCCGGATGAAAACCCGCACGGCAGGCTGATCGCCGGCAGGCCGGTGAGATTTGCGCTCACGGTGAAAATGTCGTTGAGGTACATCTGCACCGGGTCGCTGGTCTTTTCTCCGAGCTTGAACGCCGGCGTCGGCGTGGTCGGCGTCGCCACGAGATCGACCCGCTCGAACGCGCGATCGTAATCCTGTCGCAGCAGCGTACGCACCTGCTGCGCCTTGAGATAGTAGGCGTCGTAATAGCCGGCGCTGAGCACGTAGGTGCCGAGCATGATGCGCCGCTTCACTTCGGCGCCAAACCCTTCCTCGCGCGTGCGTTCGTACATTTCGCGCAGCCCGTCATCCTTGCCGAGCCTGGCGCGATAGGCGTACCGGACGCCGTCGTAGCGCGCCAGGTTGGAGGACGCTTCGGCGGTGCAGATCAAGTAGTAAACAGGGATGCCGTGGCCGGCGTGCGGCAACTCGATGTCGATCACCGTCGCGCCGCGCGACGCGAGCGTCGCCAGCGCGTCGTTGAAGGCCCGCAGCACCTCGGTGTCGACACCCTCGCCGACAAACGCGCGCGGCACGCCGATGCGGAGTCGCTGCACGTTCCCCGTGAGCGCCGCGAGCGCGTCGGGCATGGCCTCGGGGCTCGTCGTGGCGTCGCACGCATCCGCGCCGCCGATCGCCTGGAACATCAGCGCGGCATCTTCGACGGTGAGCGAGAAGGGACCGATCTGATCGAGCGACGAGGCGAACGCGAGCAGGCCGTACCGCGACACGCGGCCGTAGGTCGGCTTGAGGCCGACCACGCCGCTGAGCGCGGCGGGCTGGCGAATCGATCCTCCGGTGTCCGACCCCAGCGCGAGCGGCACCATCCGCGCCGCCACCGCCGTTGCCGACCCGCCGCTGGATCCCCCGGGAATGCGCGTCACGTCCCACGCATTCTTCGTCGGGCCGAGCGAGGAGTTCTCGGTCGACGATCCCATCGCGAACTCGTCGAGGTTGGTCTTGCCGACGACGATGGCACCCGCCGCCTCGAGGCGCGAGACAACGGTGGCGTCGTAGGGCGGGATGAACCCGCGCAGGATCTTCGACCCCGCGGTCGTCGGCACGCCGGCGGTGCAGATGTTGTCCTTGAGCGCGATCGGCACGCCGTGCAG
>JALDXK010000662.1:0-3612 GCA_032155105.1 Acidobacteriota bacterium | reverse complement strand
CCTACGGACACGGCGCGCGGAACGTGGCCGCGGTGCTCGAGAAGGCCGGGGCCGTGATGCTCGCGGTGGCCGACATCGAGGAAGGCGTCGACCTTCGCAAGGCTGGGATCCGCGCGCCGATTCTGATCTTCGGCGCGTTGAGCGTCAGCGATCTCGATGGCGTGTTCGATCACGCCCTCACGCCGACAATCTCCAGTCCCGCCACTGGCGAAGCGCTCCAGGCCGCCGCGGCCGCGCGGCACACCACGCTCCACTACCACCTCAAGATCGACACCGGCATGAACCGGCTTGGGTTCCGCCACGACAACCTGCGCCGCACGCTGCCGGCGCTGCTGGCGAGCCCGAATCTCGCGATGGACGCGGTGCACACGCACTTCGGCACCGCCGATGAGCCCGGAAACACGCTGTTCGAGACGCAGCGCACGCGCTTCGAGGCGGTCGCGAAGACGCTCGATGATCTCGGCGCGGGACCACGCCTGCGGCACGCCGCCAATTCCGCCGCGCTGCTGCGCGATTCGCGCGTGTGGTTCGACTTCGTGCGCCCGGGCCTGCTGCTCTACGGCCTCGTGCCGCCGCCGCTGGCCTCCACCATGGCTTTGACGCCGGTGATCTCGCTGACCAGCCGCGTCGTCGCGGTGAAGGGCGTGCGCGTTGGGGAAACGGTGGGATATGGCGGGAGATTCAAGGCGGATCGCCCCGTGACCTTGGCTGTCATTCCGGCCGGCTACGCTGATGGTCTCGATCGCCGTCTCGAGAACCACGGCAGCGTGCTCATCCGTGGCCGCCGCGCGAAGATCGTCGGCGCGGTCAGCATGGACATGCTCACCGCAGATGTGACAGACATCGATGCCGTCGGGCCCGGCGATGAAGTTGTGTTCCTCGGCTCGCAGGGCACCGAACCGCAGCAAGCCATCGACGCGCGTGAGATGGCGGCGTGGCTCGGGACAATTCCGTACGAGATTCTTTGCCGGCTGGGGGCACGCGTTGAAAGACGGTACGAGTGAGCCGGCCTGATGCTGAACGGCTTCCGAGGACACCGAGGAGTACGGAGAACACGGAGGCTGTCTGAGTTCGCCGCCACGCGACCGCTTCGACGATGAGACAATGACCTTCGTGCCTGTACTCTCCGCGCCCTCCGTACTCCTCCGTGCCTCGGAACGCGTCAGCTTCGACGATGAGACAATGCCCTTCGTGCCCTGTACTCTCCGTGTTCTCCGTACTTCTCCGTGTCCTCGGAACGCTCAGGCTTCGGCATGAAACCAGCGAAGCCAGTCTTCGTCTGCCAGGAATGCGGCGTCCAGCGCCCCAAGTGGCAGGGCAAGTGCGACGACTGCGGGGCGTGGAGCTCGTTCGTCGAGGAGCGCCCGTTCGAAGGCGTCATGGGCGGGCCGACGACGCATCGCTATGCGATGCCGGGAATTGCCACACCGGGTGCGAAGAAGTACGCGGAAATTGAAGCATCGAAGGCTGACCGCATCTCCTCCGGCATCAACGAGTTCGATCGCGTCCTTGGCGGTGGCATCGTCCCCGGCTCGCTCGTGCTGCTCGGCGGTGAACCCGGAATTGGTAAGTCCACCTTATTACTCCAGGCCGCCGCGAATTTTGCCAACGCCGTTGGGCCGGTGCTGTATGCGTCCGGCGAAGAATCCGAGCATCAGATCAAGTCGCGCGGCGATCGTCTCGGCGTGGGCGATGCCCCGTTGTACCTACTCTCCGAGACCTGCATCGAGCGCATCCTCGAAGAAATCGGTCGCGTGAAACCGGCGTTGATGATCGTGGATTCGATCCAGACCGTGTTCTCGCTGAAATTCCAGTCCGCGCCTGGCAGCATCGGCCAGGTGCGCGAAGCTGCCACGCAGTTCCTCTTCACCGCCAAGGGCCATAACATCCCGACGTTCCTGGTCGGCCACATCACCAAGGACGGCAGCCTCGCCGGTCCCAAGGCCCTCGAGCACGTGGTCGACACGGTGCTGTATTTCGAAGGCGAGCGCCATCACTCGCATCGCGTGGTCCGCGCCGTGAAGAACAGGTTTGGGGCCGCCAGCGAGCTCGGCGTGTTCGAGATGACCGGCACGGGACTGCGCCCGGTGCCGAACCCGTCGGCGCTGTTACTGGCCGAACGGCCAACCGCCAGTCCGGGCTCCGCCGTGCTCTGTTGCCTCGAAGGCACGCGACCGCTGCTCGTCGAAGTGCAGGCCCTCGTCAGCACGAGCAGCTACGGCCAGGCGCGGCGGATGGCGGTGGGCATCGATCAGAACCGCTTGTCGCTGTTGCTGGCAGTCCTCGAAAAGCGCGCCGGGCTCCACCTCGTGGCTGACGATGTGTTCGTCAACATCGCCGGGGGCATGAGCATCGAGGAACCGGCGGTGGACCTGGGAATTATCGCCGCGGTGGCCTCGAGCCTCAAGAACCGTCCCATCGCGCAGGGCACGGCCGTCTTCGGCGAGGTCGGCCTCGGCGGCGAGGTCCGCGGCGTGGCCCAGGCCAACCTCCGCATCCGCGAGGCCGAGCAAATGGGCTTCACCCGCATCGTGCTGCCGGCATCGAACGTGGACATGAGCGACGATGCGGGCAAGTCGGAGCTGGTAGGCGTGCGCTCGGTGGGTGAGGCCCTCGACCTCCTCCTGTAGTTGCTCTGTTCCCTCTGTGACCCTGGGCGTCTCCGCGCCTTCTGTGGCCCTGGCCTGATCGGTCTGCGCCGTCTGTGACCCCTTTCTGTGGCCTTGACCTGCTCACGTGGCCGTTTTAAGGTTGCCCCATACTCCCCGCAGTCGACCGCGGGCTTTTATATGGCCTGGTTCATATTTGTCCGGCTCGCGTTTGTCGGAGCGGTGGCCTCATCCGCGTTCATGCTGCGGCCGCTCGGCGACGATCCCCTGATCAACATCGGGATGGGTATCCTTGTCGCCCTCGTCTCGGTGGGGCTGGAATGGCAGCTCCGCAAGACGCCGGTCACCCAGCTGCTGGGCGCCTTCCTCGGCGGCGCCGTGGGGCTGCTCCTCGCCAAGGGCATCAGCGAGGCGCTGTTCTGGATCGATCACCGCGACGAACGCGTCGCGTTCCTGCACAGCTTCATCCTGCTGCTGTTCCCGTACGTTGGGATGATCGTCGGCGCGCGCAAGGGCGAGTGGCTCGAGCCCTCGCGCCTGATCACGCTGTTTCGCGCGGCGGGTCCCGAGCGCCATTACAAGATCCTCGATACGTCCGTCATCATCGACGGCCGCGTCGCCGACCTCTGCGACACCGGCTTCATGGACGGCACGCTGGTCATTCCGCAGTTCGTCCTCAAGGAACTGCAGCTGGTGGCCGATTCCTCCGACTCGATGAAGCGCAACCGCGGACGACGCGGCCTCGACATCCTGCAGAAGATCCAGAAGATGTCGGGCGTGGCCGTGATGATCTCGGACGTGGATTTCCCCGATGTGCGGGAGGTCGATCTGAAGCTGATCGAACTGGCGCGCACGCTGTCGGGCAAGATCGTCACCAACGACTTCAACCTCAACAAGGTCGCGCAACTGCGCGGCGTGTCCGTGCTCAACATCAACGAGTTGGCCAATGCCCTGAAGCCGGTGGTGCTGCCCGGCGAGATCATGAAGGTGTTCATCCTCAAGG
>JALDXK010000661.1:0-3616 GCA_032155105.1 Acidobacteriota bacterium | reverse complement strand
ATCGCGACGATGACGACGACGACGACGATGACGACGATGACGAGGATGAGGATCAGGATGACGAGGCCGTCGTATTCGTGAACGCGTCTGATGCGTTGGCGTCGGAAACGGGTCCGAACACCGGTACGTTCCGCCTGCAGCGCGATGCCAGCGGCCCCGCGCGGGAACTCTTGCCGCTGACCGTCACCTTCACGCTGAACGGCACCGCGACCAACGGCACCGACTACACCAGTGTGCCGCTCACCGCGACCTTCGGTGCCGGCGAGGAAAAGTTGGACGTGGTGATCACTCCGATCGCCGACACCCTCACCGAAGGATCGGAAACCGTGGTCCTGACGCTGACCAACGTCGCGCCGTTCCGGCTCGGCTCACCCGCAACTGCGGTCATCATCCTGGGCGATACCTTGGCGCCGACGCCGGCCACTCCGACCGTCACGGTATCGGCGTCCGACCCGACGGCGTCCGAGGCCGGTGACCAGGGTGTGTTCCGCTTCGCCCGAACCGGCTCGAATACCTTGCCGCTCACCGTGACCGTGATGATCGCGGGTACGGCCACCAACGGCACGGACTATTCGCCGCTCCTGACGTCGGTGAGCTTCCTCGCCGGCGCGACCATCGCCGACGTCACGGTATCGCCTGTGGCGGATGCCGTGAACGATCCGTTGGAGACGGTGATCGTCACGCTCGTGGACGGCGCGGACTATGACCTCGGCGCCGCGCCGACGCAGACCGCAACGATCATGATTACTGGCAGCTAGTGTTTCGGGTGGGGCTCGAGGACCGTTGGCCTAGGTTGTCCTCGAGCCCCCAAGTCTCCAAGCCGTCGAGACCTTCCTACGTCAACGCCGGTTTCTCCGCAGCAGCTACGCGCTCCTGCGCCGCCGACCGGAGCATTCGAATCGCGGTATACAGGACCACGACCAGCACGAGGATCCGCAGATAGAAGAGCGGGATGGCGTCCACGAGGGGCGCGGCAATCAACACGGCCAGCGGGCCGGCGATCAGGAACGCCATGGCGGTCCTCAGGTGGTAGCTGCCTTTCCGGATGAACTGAATGCTCCCCGAGGGCATCAGGAACGCGCACGCGCCCATCATGATCGGATACGACGCCCGGGGATCCATCCCGAGCAGGCTGATCATGATCAGGCACGGTCCGTAGAAGCCGATCCCGAGCATCATCAGCGCGCCGAGCACCGTCGAGATGACGATGGCGATACCCAGCTTGGCTCCCGACAAGCCGAGCGCCACACCCGGCGCCGGCCCCCGCCCTGACATCGACAGGATCATGAGTGCCGATGCGGCGAGCAGTGCGAGGCCCATGCCGACCTGCACCTGCCGGCGCGAGAACCCCGATACCACTCCGGCCCCCATGAACGCCCCCAGGACCGCCGCGCCGATGATGCACAGCAGCGTCGTGAATTCGACTTCGACGATGGTCATGAAGATCACCGCCTGGACGACGGTGGAGAGCACGTAGCCGACGTTCAGCGTGCCGGGGATCTTCTCGTCGGGCATGACGTTCCACAGCTTCGACATCGAGGTGGTCGTCGCATACGATCCGATGCCCAGCGTATCGAAGAAGTTCGCGATGAACGCGATTCCGAGTGCCAGCGGGCGTGGGCGAATCGATCCCTCCTGCCGGTGGCGTCGTTGCCGCTCGGTCAGGTACCAGAAGGCGTGATAGGCGATCGCAATCACGATCAGCAGAAAAATCAGCAGGCTCTTGGGTTCCATGTCTGCGGGCGATTCTATCCGACGAACTTGTATCCCGAGCCGTGAATTGTGAGGATGTGTTCGGGCGCGTGGGGCGAGCGCTCGATCTTCTGCCGCAGCTTGGCGACGAAGTTGTCGATGGTGCGCGTGGTTGGGAATTCCTCGTAGCCCCACACTTCGTTGAGGATCTGTTCGCGGGTCACGACCTGCCCCGTGTGCTGCGCGAAATAGCGCAGCAGGTCGAACTCGCGCGCCGTGAACTCGATGCGCAGCTTTCCGCGTCGCGCCTGGTGCAGCTTGAAGTCGATCTCGATGTCGCCGATGCGGATCACGTCGGCGGTCTGTTTCTGCTGGCCGGTGCGCCGCAGCACCGCGCGGACGCGGGCGAGCAGCTCCGTGATCGAGAACGGCTTGGTGACGTAATCGTCGGCGCCGAGCTCGAGGCCGAGCACCTTGTCGGTCTCGGCCGAGCGCGCCGTCAGCATGACGATCGGCGTCGAGATCGAGCGCGCCCGCAGGTCGCGGCACACGTCGAAGCCGTTCTTCTTCGGCAGCATCACGTCGAGAATCACGAGGTCCGGCGTGAAGCTCGACGCCTTCTGCAGGCCTTCGTCGCCGTCCGCGGCGGTTTCCACTTCGTAGCCTTCGAGCTCCAGGTTGTCGCGGAGCCCCAGTCGCATCTGGGGCTCGTCTTCGATCACGAGAATGCGTTTCATCGAGGAATGTCTGCGCTTTCTGCGCCTGCCACCTGCGCACGCCGTGCGACGGCGGACACGTCGGCGGCGGTCATCGAATCGACTCGGCCAGCGTTCCCTGGAACGCGTTTTCACTGGGGATGGGGAAGTGCAGCGAGAACGTGCTGCCGCGCTCGGGCTCGCTGTCGACGCGAACGAAGCCGCCGTGGCCGCGCATGGTGTGGTCGACAATGGCGAGGCCGAGCCCGGTGCCCTGCGGGCCGCCGCCCAGCTCGCGCTGCACGCGGTAGAACTTGCGGAAGATCCGGCCCTGCTCGCGCCGCGAAATCCCGATGCCGTGATCGGTCACGCTCACCACGATATGGCCGTCGGCACGCTTCGCCACCACCTCGATCTGCTTCGCGTCGCCCGAATACTTGATGGCGTTGGCGAGCAGGTTCTCGATCGCCTGTTCGGCGGCGCCCTCGTCCGCGAAGATCCGCGGCAGGTTCGGCTCGATGGTGGTCGTGATGGCGAAGTGGCCCTGCGAGAACTGCGTCTCCATCCGTGCCAGCACCTTGGTGAGCGATTCCTGCAGGTCGGCGGGCTCCATGCGGTAGGGACGCAGGCCGGCTTCCATGCGCGAGAAGTCGAGGATGTTCTCGATCAGGCGGGTCAGCTTCTTGGCCTCGCCGTTGATGATCCCGTAGTACTCCTGCGCCCGCTCGGGCGTGCGCACCCGGCCGAGCTCCAGCGTCTCGGCGAACAGCTGGATCAGCGCCAGCGGCGTCTTGAGGTCGTGCGACACCGAGGCGACGAAATTCGACTTCAACTCGGCGACGCGCACTTCGCGCGCGGCGGCGCCGGCCACCAGGAACACACCGAGCGCCATCGCGATGGCGAGGACGATCATCAGCGCCTGCTGCGGCCGCGTGCTGGCGCTGACGATCTCCGGGATCGGCTGCGGGCCGTAACTGGTGCGCAGGCCCCAGACTTCGCGGTGCTGCTCGTACGGCGCCGCGAACTCGAGCAGCTCCTTGTCGAAGAAGATGATCGCGAAGCTGCGCTCATCAACGGGGATCATCTTGTCGGTGTGATCGGCATGGGAGGCGAAGATCTTCCCGCCGTCTTCGTCGAGCACCGCCGTCTCGAGGTGCGGAAAGCCGGTGGGCTGCTGCACGCTCGTCATCCAGTCGCGCATTACCGAGGGGATGAACTGCGTCCTGAGT
>JALDXK010000660.1:0-3623 GCA_032155105.1 Acidobacteriota bacterium | reverse complement strand
CAACGCGACCGGCGCGACAACGGCGATTGGCACGACGACGTCGGCGGGCGGCCGCACGAGCGTGCCCGTCCCAATCGATCTGCCTTCAGAAGATGGCATCTACATCAAGACCGAGCTCGCGGCTTCAGGCGGGCCGGCAAGCTGGCATGTGCCCGTGCACGCGTACTTCTTCCGCGAGCGCGACACCTGGAAACTCGTCGGGTTCGAACGCCTGCCCGACGGCAACGCTCCCAACAGCGCCGCGTCGCGCGCCACCGCCGCGCGATCACACACAGGTCGCGTGAGCGCGTTCGAGCAGGCCATCGCTGACACACTCGCCCGCAGCCGTCGCTAGGGCGCCATGCCATGTCGAGATCGGTCTTCAGGTGGGTGCGCCGGATCATGAGCCCCTGCTTCTTCATCGGGCATGACGATCTGCTCAAGGTCCTGAAGCGAGGCAAGCTGCATTTCGAGTGTCCGCTCGCGCGGGCGGAATGAGGCGAAGGTCACAGCCTGAGGTCACCATCATGATCACGTATTCGAATCGGTGGGCTGTTGTCACCGGCGCGTCGTCCGGATTGGGTCGCGGGCTCGCGGCTCGACTCGGCGAGCGAGGCATGTCGCTCGTGCTGACCGGGCGCAACCAGGTGCGGTTAGACGAAGTGGCGCAACACATCCGTCGCAGCTCGCCGCGAGTGACCGTCGAGACGGTGGGCGCAGATCTGTCGACGCCGGCGGGCGTGTCGGCGCTCCTCACGCATGTTGGCGACCGTCCGATCGAGGTGCTGGTCAACAACGCCGGGTTTGGCAGCTACGGTCCCTTTGCGGAGGCCGACTCGGAGCGCGAAGAGGACGAGGTGGCCGTCGACGTCAACGCCGTGGTCAGCCTGGCGCGCGCATTCCTGCCGGGCATGATCGCCAGGCGCAGCGGCGGCATCCTGAACGTCGCGTCCACGATCGCGTTCCTGCCCGCGCCGTATCAGGCGGTGTACGCGGCGAGCAAGGCCTTCGTGCTGTCGTTCAGCCAGGCGTTGTGGGCCGAGGCGCGTCCGGCCGGCGTGGCGGTCACGGCGCTCTGTCCGGGTCCGACCCGCACAGGGTTCGTCGACGCGCTCGGCGCCGAGGTTGGACACACGGCGATCTACAGGAGGCTCGCCGACCCGGGGCCCGTCATCGACGCCGGCTTGCGGGCGCTCGACAAGGGTAAGGCCGTGGTCATCCCTGGTCTGCGGAACAAGGTGATCGCGGCCAGTGCCCGGTTCATGCCGCGCGAGTGGCTCACGCGAATCGCCGAGCAACTGCTGCGCCCGAGTGGCACGGCGCCGCGCTCGCCGATCGAGGTTCGCAACGAGATCGTCATTCGTGCGTCGGCCGAGCACGTCTGGGATGTGTTGACCGACGTCGGTACGTGGCCGTCGTGGTGGCGCGCCTGTCGCTGGGTTCGGGTCGAATCAATGGCGCCGGCTGCAACCCCTGGTGCTGCGGCGCGACCCACATCCTTCACATGGAAGGCACATCCGCTCCTGTTACGCAGCACCGTAATGACTTCCGATCGACCGCATACGTTCGCGATCACCGCGGACGGCACAGGAGTGCGCGCCGTCCGCACCTTCACGCTCCGTCCCACGCTTGACGGCCTCGGCACCATCGTCGTCAGCGCTGAAACCCAGGACGGGCCGCTCCCGTGGCTGGGCCGGATGATCCTGGCGCCGCGGCTGCGCGCGGTCAATCAGTCGATGTTTGAGGATCTCGTCCGGGCCGCCGGCGGGGCGGCGTCGCAGGCACCGGCCGCGGTGCCGCAGGGCCATCACGCGGTTTCGGCCTCACGATGAACGGGCCCGAGTAAGATGCTCCTTGTCAACGGCCATCCATGAGCACCACCACCACCACCACGGCGGACCGCGGCGCTGACGTGAAGCGAGTTCGAGTCGAAAGCCCCACGCCGTCATCGGCCCTGACGTCGCAGACGTTGCCACCCGAGCTGATGGCGGAGGCCGCACGGCGGCTGCCTTGGCTCGGGTTGCTGTTCTCTGTCACGTACATCCTGAACCGGCTCGGACAACGCACCGTGATGGAGCTGACCGGCACGATGCTGCCGGGCCTGGCCATCCAGGATGTCTTCGACTTCGCGGCGGTCATGCTCGGCATCGCCGTGTTCCTGCTGGCGCGGTCGACGCTGCTCAACAACACGCAGAAGCTCCAGCTAGCACTGGTATTCCAGGTGGCCGGCGCCTTTGCGATTGCGTTAACTGAGTTTTGGCTGGGCTTTCCGATCGAATTCGTGTCCACGTCGCCGTTGATTCCTGCAGAGTGCGCGTGGATCATCGCCTTCCCGCTGATCGTGCCCAACACGCCGCGTCGCACGTTGATTGCGTCGCTGCTCGCGGCCTCGATGGGACCGGCGGCCCTCGCCCTGTCGGCCGCCGTCAACGGTTACGCCATTGAGCGGCCGTGGTTGTACGCCGCCTACTTTCTCAGCACCAACTATGTCTGCGCGCTCTTCGCGTACCCCGTGTCGCGCATTGTCTATCGCTTTGGCAAGCGCTTGAAGCAGGCGCGGGAAATCGGCAGCTATGAAATGCTCGATCGCATTGGCGAAGGTGGCATGGGCCAGGTGTGGCGGGCGCGACACCGCCTCCTGGCGCGGCCGGCGGCGATCAAGTTGATCCGGACCGAGCTGCTCGGTTCGAGTGCCGGCCTGGTCAACGATACGATGCGGCGCTTCGAGCGCGAAGCCCAGGAAACGGCGAAGCTCGGCTCGGTCCACACCATCGACGTCTACGACTATGGCATCACCGAAGACGGCGATTTCTACTACGTCATGGAGTTGCTCAACGGCGTCAGCCTCGAGCGTTATGTCAAGCAGTTTGGCCCGATGCCGCCCGGTCGCGTCGTTTACCTGCTGCGCCAGGTGTGCCATTCGCTGAGCGAGGCCCACGAACGCGGGCTGATTCATCGCGATATCAAGCCGGCGAACATTTTCATGTCCCGGCTTGGCCCCGATGACGACTTCGTGAAGGTGCTGGATTTCGGGCTCGTGAAATCCTTCGGCGATCACGCGGCCGGCACCATGCCGACCATCCAGGAACTCACGGCGGGAACACCGGCGTTCATGGCGCCGGAAATAGCGCTCAACGATGCTGCCATCGACGGCCGCGCCGACATTTACGCGCTGGGGTGCGTCGCCTACTACCTGCTCACCGGCGAAACGGTGTTTCCCGGCGAGTCGGCCATCGCCGTCATGCTGGCGCACGTGAAGGATGAGCCGTTGCCGCCGAGCATCCGATCGACCTTCGACGTTCCTGCAAAGCTCGACGCGCTGATCCTGGACTGCCTCGCGAAGGACAAAGAGTCGCGACCACGTTCGGCGGCTTTGCTCGCGAAGCGTCTGGCGGAGTGTGTGCCTTCCGACGCGTGGAACGCGAATTCGGCGCGCCTCTGGTGGCAGGCGCACCAGCCCGACGTGATGGCGCGTCGCGACGTCGAGCGAGATGCGTCAGACACGCCGACACAGATCCGGCGATGCTGGCCGTGTCCGGACCACAAGGCGCGCATGGCGATTGGCAGTCGCTGATCCGCAACGCGCGGCTGACAATAGAGGGGATAACCGCGGTCGACAGCCATCACTTCGACCACGCTTTCGG
>JALDXK010000659.1:0-3634 GCA_032155105.1 Acidobacteriota bacterium | reverse complement strand
TCGAGAAGAGCGCTGCCCAAAACGCCGCGCGCCTCGTTACCGGTATTGTCGGGCGTCTCGAAGCGCAATGAGCACTCGTCGCGATTGCTCGGGCGGCCAATCGGACTGGGCATCGGGTGGATCGCCCAACGAGGCTTACTCGTCAAACGGCCGGATGATCAGGCTTTCTATTCTCCAACGACCTAATCCTACAAGACAGGACTGTGCGTCGTTCAGTTCAATCCTACCTCGAAATTAGGCCTTTCCCACTCGACAAATCCGGTTTCCCTTCTGCCGTAAATAATCGTTTCCGCAATTGCCGCAGTTTGAAGAGCCCTTCTCACAACAACCTTTGGAAGCTAAGCTGTAGAAGGTCTATTTATCGGAAGACTAAGTTGACATAAAAGCTTCCCTATCGGATATTATTCCTCGATTAACTGAAATTCCTAGCATTCGCCAAATCCATCACCATCGTTCGAATAGGAGAACGTTATGCCGTCTGCCGCATTCGAAGCCGCACTGCCGTTTGTCCTCCGCTGGGAGGGAGGTTTTGTGGATCACCCCAACGACCCGGGAGGACGCACGAACAAAGGTGTCACGCAGAAGGTCTACGACGCTTGGCGCCGGCGCCAGGGACTGCCCCAGCGCGACGTCAAGATGATCGAGCACAATGAGGTCCTCGCGATCTACGAAGGCGGCTACTGGATTCCACCGCGCTGCGATCTGCTCGCGCGCCAGCTCGACCTCGTGCAGTTCGATACTGCGGTCAACATGGGTATCGGACGCGCGGTGCGCTTTCTGCAGCAGGCCGTGGGTTGCGGCGTCGATGGTGACTTCGGACCGGCGACCGAACGCGCGGTCGCCAGCTGCGATTCCGGCAACACTATCGTGAAGTACTGCGACGCCCGCGAAGCGTTCTACCGTCGGATCGTCGAGAACAAGCCCTCGCAGGCGGTGTTCCTCAAAGGATGGATGAACCGGCTCAACAGCCTGCGGAAGGAGGTCGGTCTGCCGGGCTTCGAGTCCGCGCGGGAGTTCGACTTCGGGGATGAAGCCTACATCGCCAAGGTGCCGGACATCGGCGAAGACCCGGCCTACGATTTCTGACCTGCTTAGGGAGAATACACATGCCCCACGTCACCTTCATCCACGGCATCGCGAACAAGCCGCCCGCTACGGACCTCCTGCGCATCTGGCGCGAAGCGCTTGCCAACGCGTCCGACCCACTGCCGCTCGGCGACCTCGGGGTCACCTCCGAGCTCGTGTATTGGGCGGACCTCATGTACGAGAAACCCGACGACAATGTCGCCGCCCACGAGGGCGTGCTCGAAAACACGCCCGAGGCGGTCGATGGCGGCGGCGGCGCTCCGCCGGTGCCGGAGACCGCAGAGGAGGCCGAGTTTCTCGAGCGGATGCGAAAGCGAATGACGGCGCTCTCCGACACCGAGATCGCCAACGCGCCGCCTGTTCCGGTGAACCCGCAGGGCACGCTCGAGCGGATTCCACTGCCGTGGTTCATCAAGAAGCGCGTCATGAACGCTTTCCTGAGCGATGTTCACCACTATCTCTTCGACGTCGAGTTCGCCCCGCCAGGGCGCACACCGGTGCGGATCCAGCGGACGATCCGGGAGCGGTTCGGCACGGTGCTGCGCACACCAGCTATCACGCAGCCGCACATCGTCGTCTCCCACAGCATGGGCACCGTGATCGCCTACGACTGCCTGAAGCGCGTCGCCAACTGCGCTGGAGTCGACGGTCTCATCACCCTGGGGAGCCCGCTCGGACTCGACGAGATTCAGGACAAGCTGCAGCCCGGGTGGAGCGCTGCCGATGGCTTCCCGCACGAGAAGGTCGGCGCCGAGTGGATCAACGTCTACGACCGGCTCGATCCGGTCTGCGGGTTCGATCCGGAGCTCGCGAACGATTTCCAGAAGGGCTCGGCGCGGATCGTCGAGGACATCGCGGTGCAGAACGAGGGGACCTGGCGGCACTCGATCACGAAGTATCTGCGCCAGCCGAAAGTCATCGGGGCGTTGCGCCGGATGCTGAAGCTTGGGTGAGCATAGGGCATGAGCGACGACGCTAAGGGCGATGCTATACGGGCGCGGGCGAAGAAGCTGTGCGTGGCCTTGTGCGGCATCTGCAGTGACGAGGAGTTGAGCGAAGCCAAGAAGACGGTCGAGGCGCTCCGCAACCAGCGCGACTACGACCTGATGGGCGAGCTCGCCGAGGTGGTGAGCCGTCGTGACCCGAAGGATGCGAAGAACCGGCGGCTCTACGCGCAGTACCTGATCGAAACAGGCAAGGCGACCGCGGCGGTGGACGTTCTGCAGCTCCTTACTCGCCGCCTGAAGAAAGACGATCCGGAGTTTGCCGAGGCGACCGGCCTGCTCGGCCGCGCCTACAAGCAACTCTTCTTTGATTCCGGCGACAAGACGACACCGGTCGCACGCGACGCATTGAAGAAGGCGATCGCCGCCTATCGCGGTCCCTACGAGGAACGCCGGAACACCTGGCACGGCGTCAATCTCGTCGCATTGCTCACTCGTGCGCGAGCCCTCGGCGTCCGCGCGGCCGCTGACCTCGATCCCGCAACCATCGCACAGCAAGTGGTCACCGCGCTAGAGTCGACGGCGCTAGATAAACGCGACGACTGGTATCTGTCGACTCTTGCGGAAGGTTCGTTGGGATTGCGGAAGTGGGATGTCATCGACGAGAACGTTCGGAAGTACGTCACTGCGAAGGACACGAAGGCGTTCCACGTCGCAAGCACGCTGCGGCAGTTCACCGAAGTCTGGGACCTCGAGCGGGAGGGCGAACGCGGCCGTGCGCTCGTCGACATGCTGCGCGCGCGCTTGATGCGGTTACCGGGCGGGGAGCTCCAGCTTGCGCCCGGCGAGCTCCAGCGGCTACGGGAACAGAAAATACCCTACGAAGGGCGGTTGGAAGCTGTGCTCGGCACCAATGGTGCGCAGACCTACCAGTGGTGGAAGACGGGCATCGAGCGCGCGGCTTCGGTCGCCGCCATTCGCCAGCGCATGGGCAACCGAGTCGGCACCGGGTTCCTCCTGCGCGCCAGCGATTTCGCCCGGGAGCCCGCCGACGAACTGCTCGTGCTGACGAACTACCACGTGCTAAACGCCGTGGGGACGCACAATGGCGTTCGGCCCGAAGAAGCGGAGGTCGTCTTCGAGGCCGTGGATCCGGAACACCCATACACGGTTGTGCAGATATTGTGGTCCTCGCCGCCAGAGAAGCATGACGCGAGCCTGCTGCGTCTCGACCGGCGCGTCACCGGCATTACGCCGCTGCCGATGGCTGCCGCACTCCCGGTACTGGAGGACACCGCGCGTGTGTACATCATCGGTCATCCTGGCGGACGGGATCTATCGTTCTCCTTCCAGGACAACGAGCTGCTCGACCACGAAGGCCCGCCCGGCGGCAAGCCGGGGATCGAAGGAGTATGCCGGCTGCACTACCGCGCCCCGACCGAAGGAGGAAGTTCCGGCAGTCCCGTCTTCAACTCACGGCTGTGGCAGGTGATCGCCCTGCACCACATGGGCGGCACGATGGGCGTGCGCAAGCTCAACGGCAAGGAAGGCACCTACGGCGCGAACGAGGGCGTATCGATCCAGTCCATCGCCGCGGCGATAAA
>JALDXK010000658.1:0-3651 GCA_032155105.1 Acidobacteriota bacterium | reverse complement strand
GCGAGGCGAGGTCGAAGCCGAGATGCACCTGGCGATCGATCTCCTTGTTCTCGAAAAAGTAGGTCCGGCGATCGGCGAAGCGGGATTCGACCTGGGCATTGCCCATCGGCGCGAACGCATCGTTCCACAGCATCTTCGGCTGGCTCTTCGACGCGAGCGCCGCGATGGTGTCGTTGTTCTTCTTGCGCAGGTTACCGTTGATTTCGAGGAAGCCCTTCAGGAGCCCGTCCGGCGCGCCGGTGTCGACCTTCACGTCGGGCGTGTTCGAGGCAATCGCCGGCACCACGCGATCGAGGAACCGTTCGTCGATGGGGATCTTCGAGTCGAGAAATCGCTTGGGGAACGGCTTGTAATCGAACGGCGCGGTGACCTCGTTGCCGGCCGCATCACGCGCGTAGGCGCGCAGGCGCGTCTTGCCGTCTTGATCGTGGCGCCAGGCAAAAAAGCCGACGCGGAGATCCGGATCGGAGAGGCCGACCGCCGATCCCGGATACAGGGGATAGCGGGCGTCGCCGACCTGGATGCCGGCTTCCACATCCGGTGGAGTCGCGCGCATCACCACGAATTCGGCGCCGCCGGCGTTGATGAAGTGGTGCAGCGACACCACAGCGACCCGCGGCGGGTCGAGGCGCACTTCCACATCCTGCGTCACCGTGTTGGTGGCTTCGCGAAGACCGAAGAACACCTGGCGGCGCGCGGTGATGGTCATGCGCGCCGGTCCATTGGCGAGTGCCGGTTGCGCGGACTTGCCAATGGTGCCGCTCACGGCCACTCGTTCTGTGCCGACCCAATTGACCTTCTCGGGCGTCACGGGCATCAACTGGCCGTTCTGCTCGATTGTGATCTCCGGCTGGGTGACCGGCGTCTCCGACTCGACCGTTGCGGCGAATGCCGTCGCGCGGCCGACGTATTTCTGCGGCGAACCGATCGTGATCGCGGGTCCAGGCTCGCGGCCGGCAAGGAACCAACCGGCGCCACCACCAATGACGACGACGGCGATCGCCGTCAAGAAGATGAGCTTCAGAAATCTCATCCCGCGATGATACTAACGGGAGTCCTTTTTCACAGCTTCTTCCCTTCTTTTCTTCTGTAAAGAGCTCTTACTGCTCGCGGAGCGTAATCGCCGGATCGAGCGATGCCGCGCGCCGGGCAGGCACGAGGCACGCAGCAGCGCCGACCACGAGCAGCACGCCGATCACACCGACGTAGGTGATCGGATCGATCGGCTCGATACCGATGAGCAGGCTCTGCAACCCGATGCCCACGCCGATCGACAAGATCAGCCCGGCGATGAGGCCCGCGCCGATCAACCTGGCGCCGCTGCCGGCGATCAACCGGAACACGTCTGCACGCGTGGCCCCGATCGCCAACCGGATACCGATTTCGCGCCGACGCAGGCCGACGAGGTAGGCGAGCACGCCATAGCTGCCGATGCCGGCGAGCGCGAGCGCCAGCGCGCCGAACACGACCAGCAGATCGCCGGCGAGCTTTTGCTGGAAGGTCGCGGCCTTGGTGTGATCGGACAGCAGGCCGACGTTGTAGAACGGCACACGCGGATCGACGTCTCGCACGGCCTGCTGCAACGTTCCGCTGATGGCCTCGAGTCCCGAGGCAGTGCGGACATTCAGCACCGAGGTGGAGGCGTAAAACTGCAGAATCGGGATCATCACGTACGGCTGCGGCCGCTCCGTGAGCGAGCGCTGCTTGATGTCTTTGACGACGCCGACCACCGTCAGCCACTCCGGTTCCTGGTCGGGTCTGGGCCCGCCGAACATGAAGCGCCCACCGATCGGGTTGCGGTCCTTCCAGAACGTGCGGACCATCGATTCGGTCACGAGCGCGACCCGCGGCTGGTCAAAGCGATCGCCGGGAGAGAGATCGCGTCCGGCGACGACGGGAATCTTCAGCGTGGCCGCGTAGTCAGGCCCGACATAATTCAACCCGACGCCTTGCGGATCACGATCTGAAACCTGGTGGCCCTCGACCGTGACGTCCGAAAAGCTGCCGCCGCTGAAGCCGAGGGGAATGCGCCGGCTGATCGACGCCGATTCCACTCCCGGCAGAGTCCGCACCCGTTCGAGGACGCGGTCGTAATACGCCCGTCCGTCGGCGGGCGAGTAACCGGCCGAGAACAGGTCGAGCCAGCCCACGACCACGCCGTCCGCCTGGAATCCGGGCGTCATGCGAGTGGCCGCGTTCAGGCTGCGCAGGCACAGGCCCGCGCCGACGAGCAGCGCAATCGACAGCGCGACCTGCGCGGTGACCAGCGCTCGCCGCAGCCGATGGCGGCCGAACGCGCGGCCGGCCGACCCGGAATCGCGAAGCGAGGTCGCCACATCGGCGGGCGCGGCCTGCGCGGCGGGTGCCAGCGCGAACAGCAGGACGGTGGCGATCGAGACGAGCGCGGTGAACCAGACCACCGTCGAATCGATGCTCACCGCCAGATAGATGGGTAGCTCTGACGGCGGGGCGAAGCCGATCAAGAGTCCCGAAGTCCAACGGAGCGCGATCAAGGCCGCGACCGCGCCGAGGCTCGACAGCAGCACACCTTCCACCAGCAGTTGCTGGATGATGCGCCGCCGGCCGGCGCCCATGGACAACCTGATCGCAATCTCACGCTGCCGGGACGAAGCGCGCGCCAGCAGCAGTCCGGCGAGGTTCGCGCACGTGATCAGGAGCACCACCGCCGCCACTACTGTCAGGATCAACAACACCGGACGCAGGACCGCAATGCCGCCGTCCGGTGCGTTGTCGAGGGGAAACACGCCGGCTCGCGTCTCGAGATAGCGATTCTGGCTCGCCCACGTCTTGCGCATCTCTTCCAGGATGCCGTCCAGTTCCGTCCGCACGTGATCCACCGTGGCGCCAGGCCGCATACGGCCAACGAGCGCCAGCCATTTGCTGCCGCGGACCTCGAGCCGGTTGCCGCCCGGCATCACCGTTGGTTGCGTGCCGATCGGCAGCCACATGTCGTAACTGAGTCCGGTTGTGGCGCCGAGAAAATCCGGAGCCGCGACCCCGACGATGGTGAATGGTTGCGCGTTGATGCGAATCTGCCGTCCGATCACGCTGGGATCACCGTTGAACCGGCGCTTCCAATACGCGTCGCTCAACACCGCGGCGGCCGCCGTTCCCGGCTGTTCGTCGTCAGGCGTGAAGCCGCGGCCGAGTACCACCGGAACGCCGAGCACGTCGAACAGGTTCGAGGTGACGATCTGCGCCCACGCCCGCTCGGCCTCGCGATCGACCACGATGCCCACCGCGAGATCTTCATACCCGGCGATGCTCGTGAGTCGCGTCGAGGCGCGCGCGAGGTCCCGGTAATCGGGATACGAGAAGCTGGGCATCACGTCGCCGCGATAGATGAAGGTGAGCTGGACGAGCTCGTTGGCGCGCGTGGTGCCTGGCAGCGGGTTGAACAACACCGCGTTGACCCAGCTGAAGATCGTGGAGTTGGCGCCGATGCCGAGCGCGAGCATCAGCACGGCAATCGCCGTGAATCCGGGATTCGCCATGAAATTGCGGAGCGCGTAACGCAGGTCCGGCACGATGGTCTGCATGAGTGAATCTCCACCGGGTGCCTTCGGTTGGTTGCGTCGTTCTCGAATCACGTCGACGATGGCGTTGGCGGTTTGCCGCCAGTACCAGCGG
>JALDXK010000657.1:0-3658 GCA_032155105.1 Acidobacteriota bacterium | reverse complement strand
GGCGAGACGCGCGAACTGCCCGGCACCCAAGGGGCGGTCGCGCCGTTCTGGTCGCCCGACGGCACGCGCGTGGGGTTCTTCGCCGGCGGTCACGTGCGTGTGCTCGATCTCAACGCGGGAACAGCGTCAACGCTCGCCGACGCCGCATCTCCGCGCGGCGCCACGTGGAATGCCGCGGGCGACATCGTCTTTGCGCCTGCCGCGAACGCCGCGCTGCTGAAACGCGCCGCCGACGGATCGATCGCGCCGTTCACCACGCTGGAGTCTTCCGCCAGCGAAACCGCGCATGCGTGGCCGGTGTTCCTCGAGGATGGCCACCACGTTGCCTTTCTCGTGACCGCGATCGATCGCAGCCGCGCAGGGATCTGGATAGCCGCGCTCGCCGACCCTGGATCCCGCCGCCGGCTCGTCGCCGCCGATGCGCAGCCCGTGGTGGCGGGCCACAACCTGCTCGTCCTCAACGATCAAACGTTGATCTCTTACGTTCTCGATCCCCCTGCGCCAAGGCTACGGGGGACAAGCCCGTCTGCGTCAAGGGTGCAGGAGGCAAGCCCGGAGACGCTGGATATGACCAGCCGGGGCACGCCGGTGGGACTGGTGGTTGGACGCGGGCCGCACGGACAGACGTTCGCCACAGCCTCCCGCGACGTGTTGCTGCACGGTGCGCCGGCCACCACGTTGCGCGAATTGCGATGGGTCACGCGGGAGGGCGACGCGATCGGCCGCAGCAGCGAACCCGTGGACGCATGGGATTTGCGGATTGCTCCCGATGGACGCCGAATCGTGACCACCGAGGTCGATCCGCAACTGCGCACGCTCGACGTTTTCATTCGCGACGTATCGCAGCCTGTGGCCACGCGCCTGTCTCTTTCCACCGATCTCGACGAGAGCGGCGTGTGGTCGCCGGATGGGCTGCGCATCGCGTGGGCAGGGCGCCGGCGGCAGGTGATGGTCCGCGGTGCAGGCGCGGTGCTGCCAGAACAGACCATTGCCAGTCTCGAGGCGCCGCTGCAGGTGTGGGACTGGTCCCGCGACGGCCGCGCGCTGCTCGTGGGCCGCAGGCACGCCGACACGCGCGATGACCTCTGGATTCAGCCGCCCACCGAAGGCGCAGCAGCGCGGCCGTACGTGACCGCGCCGTTCAACCAAACGTTCGGCGTGTTCTCGCCCGATGGCCGCTGGGTCGCGTACGCCTCAGACGAATCGGGTAAGTTCGACATCTACATCGACTCGTTTCCCAAACCTGGCGCGCGCGTGCGCGTGACGACCGCCGGCGGCACCGAGCCGCGATGGAATCGCGATAGCACTGAGTTGTACTTTCGCCGGGGCTCGGAAGTCCACGCGGTCACATTGAAGTCGTCCGCAAGTGCCCTCGAAGTGGCGGCGATCCATCGGCTGTTCGACGCGGGCGCGACCGTGCGATCCTATGATGTGAGTCCAGACGGCCGCTTCCTGATCAACCTTCCCGCGAGCAGCACATCACGCACGCCGATTACCCTGGTGCACCACTGGAATTCCGCCTCTGCGGAAACGCAACGGCGGGACAAGCCATGAAAATCGCCACGTGGAACGTCAATGGCATTCGTGCCCGCCAGGGGCAATTGCTCGACTGGCTCGCCGCCGACAAACCCGACGTCGTCTGTTTGCAGGAGATCAAGGCGTCGCTCGATCAACTGCCGTTCGAGCTGCGCGACATGGAGCACTACTGGAGCTACTGGCACGGCGAGAAGGGCTATTCGGGCGTGGCGATTCTGGTTGCCAAGTCCCTGGTCGGCGCGGTGCCGGCCTGCTCGCATCCGGGATTTGATTTCGAGCAGCGCATCGCGTGCGCCACCGTGCCCTCTCCTGCCGGCGACGTGATGGTCGCTTCCGTTTACGTGCCGAACGGCGGCAAGGACTTCGACGCCAAGATGCGCTTCCTGCAGGCGCTCGAGACCTACACCGCCGAAGCCTCGCGGGGGGGCCGCCTGTTGATCATGTGCGGCGACCTCAACGTTGCCCGCACCGATCGCGACATCCACCCCAAGGAGCGCAAGCCGCGCCAGATCGGCGCCCGGCCCGAAGCGCGCGCGTTGATCGAGAAGATCCTCGCCAACGGCCTCGTCGATGTCGGGCGCACGCTCGACCCCGACAACGACAATCTGTTCACGTGGTGGGCGCCGTGGCGCAACCTGAAGCAGCGCAACATCGGCTGGCGGATCGACTACGTGCTGGCGTCGGAAGCGATCGCGTCCAAGGCGACGTCATCCGTCATCCAGCGCGAGATCGGCACCAGCGACCACGGGCCCGTGGTGATAGAGTTTGCCTTCTGAGGTTGCCATGCGAGGCACCGCCACACTGGCATTGATGGCAGCGACGGTCGCGATCGCCAGCGGCCAGACACAACCTCGATTCCGCGCCGACGTCGATCTCCTCGTCGTCTCGGCGATCGTCCGCGACGCCGGCAACACGCTGGTACGCGGCCTGACCCGCGACGACTTCGAGCTGCGCGAGGACGGCAAGCCGGTGACCATCGCCACGTTTGCCGAGGCGAGCACCGATGCGCGCACGTCGCTCGACGATGGCCGTTTTGTCGTCCTGCTCCTCGACGACTACAGCACGCATCCGCAGTACACGCAGCGCATCAAGGACGTCGCGCACGGCTTTGCCAATCGCATGGGCCCGAAGGACGTGATGTCGGTGGTGATGCTCAACGGCAGCAGCAGCGTCACCACCAACCGGCCGGCGGAGGTGCGCGCCGCGATCGATCGGACGAAGGGGTACGGCAAGGCCGCGTTGTCGGCGACGAACCCCGGCCGGCTCGCCATGGACACCATCGGCAGTCTGTCGGCACAGCTGGCCAGCGTCGCGCACCGGCGCAAGGTCATTGTCTGCATTGGTCCGGCTTCAACCTTCAATCCGGCGACGCACACCAGCAGCAACCAGGCCGAAGCAGGGATCGCGTTGCGCGACACCGCGCGCGCCAATATCACGACCTACGTGATCGATCCGCTCGGGCTGGCGGAGAAACGAGCGCTATCGACCAGGGCCGTCGACGATGGTGCCTTCAAGAGGCCGGGAGTCGAAGAGCACGGCCAGGGCTTCCGCCTCTACGAGGACGGCTTCGCCTTCGAGACCGGCGGACTGGCGTTCGCCAACACCAACGACTACGAGTCGGCGATCAACCAGGTGTGGGAGGAAACAGGCAACTACTACCTGCTCGGCTACGAGCCGGCGCGGCGCGACAACCGCCGCCACTCGATCGAGGTCCGCATCAAGACGCCGAACCTGAACGTGCGCGCCCGCCGAGTGCGCGGCTAATCACTGCGGGAGCTTCTCGATCGCGGCCTTGAGCGCCTCGGCCTTTTCCTTCATCCGCGGGTGCGCGATGGCGACGTCCACGAGATTCAGCGCGATGCCCTTGCCACCCGTGCGCGCGTAGCATTGCGCGGCGTTGAACGCCGACTGCGCGGATTTCTCATCCGCGTTCTCGGCGTCGCGCGTGAACCGGTCCATCTGCCGCGTTTCCCGGGCAGTGGCCGACGTGGCGCGCGTGGCAACCTGCGCCTCGATGCGGGCGCGGTTCTGGCGCAGCGACGCGGCCACGCTGACGAAGCAGGCCATGGCCTTGGTGAACTTCGGCGCCGCGAGGCCGAGCTGGGTCTGATCGATGCTGACC
>JALDXK010000656.1:0-3667 GCA_032155105.1 Acidobacteriota bacterium | reverse complement strand
TAGACGACGGAGCGGGCAAGGTCATACGTGAACGCCGCTGCCTGTCCGCCATTGGCGCCGACACTTCGCAGAGTCACAGCAGGATTCGTCGTGGCGGCGCTTGCGCTCGAGTACAGCGTCGCGATCGCGGTTGCGCTGCCGAGAGTGTAGCGATCGGCAGTGCCGTGATATTGGATAGTTTGGTTGACGAGTCCCACCCCGGGGCCAGCGCTGTTGATGAGCAGGTAGCGCTCCGCCAACATGGTGCCCGCGTCAACGATACCGAGCAGTTCAGCTAATTGTTTGTCGGGCCGCATCGCGATCAGGTTGCCGCCGGCTGTGACCCACTCTGTGAACATCGTGACCTGAGCGGAACTCAGCGGCATCTCGCCGAGAATCACCACGTCGTAGGCATCCAGCGTCGTGGCGGTTACAAGCGAGATGTCTGTCACCGTAAAGAGATTGAATCCTTCCGTTCTGAGGATCTCTCCGTAGTAGCGTCCGAATGGGTTGGCAACGCTGCCAATGACGAGGACCGGGCCGCCTGGCCCTTCATTCGCCGGCACCGGGACAGTCGAAAACGACCAGGTCATGTTCGCGGCAAGCGCATTGCCGGCCACATCCTTGACCCGTGGATCGGCTGCCCCGCCCTTCACAGTAGCCGTGTAAGTCGTACCTGGTTCGAGACCGGCACTCGGGTCGAGCGTGGCCCGCAGCGCCGCAGCGTCGTACGTCACTGTCGCGGCCACCAACTGATTCGCGGCATCCCGCAGTTCGAACGTCGACGTCGTGATCGAGGAGGAGGCCATTGCCTCGTCGTACGTCGCCGTGACCGTCGTTGCAGTACCGACGTTTGTCGCACCGCTTGCAGGCGACACTGAAAGGATCTGCGGTGGGAACGTGTCCGGCGGTGGCGTACCGCCGACCGGCGTGTTCATGTCGATCAGGATCTGTGCAGGCGTCAACACTTCTGCATACACACGGACGTCGTCTATCGTGCCGGCAAAATACTCGCCCCAGGGCTGATTGCCGCCGATGCGAAGGGGGTTGCTCGAGGCCCGTAACGCGCCGGTAACGACGCGCGTGGACGTGAGAGCACCGTTCACGTAGAGGCGAAGATTGCTTCCATCGTAGGTGGCGGCCAAGTGGGTCCACGTGTTGTTGCCGAGCCCTGCCGAGGCGGTAGCATCGATATCGCCGCCACCCGTGTTCACGTAAGCCGCTGGACGAGAGCCATCGTGCGCGTACAAACCATACGCCAGACCGCCAGCGGTCTCCTTCATGAGAACCGTTCGCCAGTTCGACAATGTCGTCGGACGAACCCATGCCTCAATCGTCATCGACGTCGTCAGGTCGAGCGATGGCGCATCGGGCACCGTCACCCAGGCACTCGATCCGTTGAAGTTCAGGCCGCCGCCATTCCTCCCGGCAGCTCGCGTCGCGTTCGAGAGAGTGCCGTTGTTTCCGCGGCCTGACGAGTCAATCGTGGTCGCACCCGATGCCTCGTCGAAGGCGTAGGCTGCGACAAGTCCTACGGGACCAATCGGTCCGGTCACGGTGATCGTCACGCCGGTACCCGGAATCTCGATATTGCCGCTGTCGTCGACTGCGCGGCTCTTGATCGTGAGCGGGCCGGATGTCGTCGGAGAGAAGCTGAACGTCCACGATGCGCGGCCGGTCGCCCGCTTCCATGTCGTACCTCCGTCGGTCGACACTTCTACCGCCGTGACGATGCCTCCGGAGTCCACAGCTGTGCCGGACACAGCGACGACGGCCCCAGCAGCAACGGATGCACCCGAAGCGGGCGAGGTGATTGTCGTGAGTGGCGCGCTGAGGTCGTTCGATGCGGTCGCGGGAGAAAGCCCAGACTGAATTGTCGATGGCTGGACCCCCATGTCCGCGAGCAAGTTGACCGTGGCCTGTCGCATCCGCACGTCCGCTGTTGATGCGCCACGATCGTGATTGCCATCTAGGCCCCACGACCATTGGACTGTTCCGGCGCCGAAGACGAGAGCGCCACTCGCGTGGCGATAGAGCGTCAGACTGTGAGTCGCGGTGCCCGACGAGTACGTCGAGCCGTAATCCTGTATGTAATCGACACCGTTAACCGTGGTCGATGAGAGCTGGATGAGCCCATCCGGGCGGAAACCGTTGTCGAGATCCTCATCCCATTCGTAGCCAAGCGTTCCGGCTGCAAGCGTCGCCGTCTGTCCCGGCGCCAGCGTGGCAACGCTGGTATTGCGCCAGAACCGCGCCTTTCCATAAACCTCTGGAACCGTAATGGTGTACGTGCAGCAATTGACCGTGAAGATAGTGCCAGTCAGTGCGTTCTCAGGACGGCCGCCATCGTAGGGTGGGCTGAAGCGCAAATCGCGCCACGTTCCAGTCCAGACAGAGGTCGGGTCGATTTTCGCATTGGCGTGCGTCTCCTTGTAGGTAACGAGTGTTCGATATGGCGTACCAGTTCCATCGATGCTGGCGTCCCACCTGGTCTTCCAGAAGACTTCATTGCCACTGAAGAAAGCGAGGTGGATGCCCGTGGCCCGTGCTGTCTCCACATGTGCCCGCTGATCGCCGGACCAGTACTCGTCGTGGCCAACGGACATGAAAACTCGGTGCTCGAGGAGTTCGCTGCCGCGACGATCGGTATCCACACCGGTCGAGTAGCTCACGTTGTACCCATTGGCTTCGAGCCAGCGAATCATCGGGTACTCGGCATTGAAGAGCCAATCTTCAGGCGCGTTTCCGCGAGTCGTGAACGGCCGGTTGTAGCTCACTTCGTAGGCGCGGCCCGCGGGAGAACCGACGTATAGGCTGTTGCCGCCGTACGCGTTGTATGCCTGCCAGGTCGTATCCGAGGTCTGGAAGAGAATGTCAGAGTGGCCCACATCATCACGAACCACGAATACGATGTGGCTCGTGCCACTCGGACCAGCCGTGCTCACAAGCTTCGCGATGTAGACACCCGATACCGCTTCCGCAGGCACGACCCAAGAGGCAGACTGACTCCAGTTGCCACAGTCGATCAAGCCGGTGCTGCTGTCGGTCAGGCAGTCAGGCTGGTTCCTCGGCACCGTCGCGGTCGCGGGGATCGTGTCGATCCTGCGCGCGCCCGATCCGCCGTAGAAACCAAGACGATAGATATCGATCCGGAACGCCGTGGCTGTAGTGTCCACCTTGAAGCGGACTGTCTCCCCGGGTACGGCACTTATCTCGGTCGCGAACCCCTGGATCGATGCGTTGCCGGCGCCCGAAACATCCCATTCACTCGCCGGATTACCCGGTTTGCTGTTTTCACAGGCGATCGGATTGACAGGTGAAGTTGTGCAGGGACCGGGCGGGCCTTGCGCCAGCAGGCTTCGGAAATGTCCGCCGCTGAATCCAGTCGCGACAGCGATTGCGATAATCGCCCACGCGAGGCGCGCTCCGTGGCCGGGCACACTGATACTCATTGAAACTCCCGCGGTGACGGCAGAAAGCGCGCAGCCGTGCAACCAGCACGCCACCGCCGTGGAATGCGGAGGCCGACAAGATCGCCTGATAGAGGTGACTTGGCACGTTCCAACTCAGGTGGCGATTCAGTGAAGCGGTAGACTAAGGTCGCCGATGTCGGGCTCTTCTGATGCGGCTATGACAGGACGAAGTGATGGCCGCGCAGTCTAGAATTCCCGTGGTGGCCTGTCGTTTC
>JALDXK010000655.1:0-3667 GCA_032155105.1 Acidobacteriota bacterium | reverse complement strand
CAATCTCCTCGCTCGCGGCCGCGACGGCCAGGATCGGCTCGCCGGCATACAGTGGCTCGTTCGTCAGGCAATGTTCCGCGGTTCCGCCAAGCTGCGGCACGTCTTCGGCCGTCAGGATGGCGACGACACCAGGCAAGGCAAGCGCGCGGCGCAGGTCCTTGTTCAGGATCCGCGCGTGCGGACGCTCGCTGAGCATCAGCTTGCAGAACAGCATGCCTTCGGCGCGGAAGTCTTCCGCGTAGCGGGCGCGGCCGGTCACTTTCGCGATGATGTCTGGCGTGATGTAGTTGCTGCCGACAAGCCGCTGTGCCATTGGCGGGCGCCTCCCTGCGCATACTACACCCGCGTTCCCTCCGCTCCCTCCGTGCCCTCCGTACTCCTCCGTGTCCTCGGCACAATCAAGAAGTAACATCTCAGCAGTGTTTCGTTCGAAGGTAGCTCCCCTCAACATTGCCGTCGCGTTCGTCGGCGTGGGGCTCCTCATCTTCACCGTCCAGCGTGTCGGCGGATGGCCCGCGGTGGTGTCGGGCATCACGAGCGTCGGCTGGTGGTTCATCCTCGTCGTCGTCATCGCGGCCGCGCGGATGGCGTGCCGGGCCGGCGCGTGGGTGACCTGCGTCCGTGATGCGCGGCTGCGGTTTCGCGACGCGTTCTGGGCCGTGCTGGCCGGCGACACCGCCGGTAACCTCACGCCGCTCGGCGTCTTCGCGAGTGAGCCGACCAAGATCCTGATGACGCGGATGCAGCTGTCCACGGTCACGAGCATCGCGTCGGTCGCCATTGAAAATGCGTTCTACACCGCATCGGTGCTCGCCGTGCTCCTGGCCGGCACCTGGGTCTTTCTGCAACGCGCAGACGTGCCGGCGGGCCTCGAGCGGATCTCGGAATTGACTCTGGCGGCGGTCGTGATCGCTGCCTTCGCAGGCCTGTGGGTCGCCCGTGCCCGCCCGGCAGTGTTGTCGCGGCTCGCTCCGTTAGTGACAAAGTTGGCCGGGCGATCGGAGGCTCCCGCCGACGCCGTGAAGGAGATTGAGGCGCGCATTTACGGGGTGTTGCGATGGCCACTGCGTCGCATTCTTCGCGTGGTCGCCTGGTATGTCCTCTTTCACAGCCTCGCCGTCGCGGAGGTGTGGCTGGTGTTGCGGCTGCTCCCTGGCGGACACACCATCACACTCGTTGACGCCTTCCTCATGGAAAGCGCCGGCCGCTTCGTCACCGTGGCGTTCAAGTTCGTCCCGTATCGCCTTGGTATCGACGAAATGGGTTCGGGCGCCGTGTCGCAGGTGCTCGGCCTCGGACCGGCGGCGGGCGTCACCCTTGCGCTCGTGCGCCGGCTCCGCATCATCGTGCTCAACGCGATCGGTCTGGTGAGGCTTGCCCGCGTACGTTAACCACGGAGCACACGAAGCCCACGGAGACAATTCATCAAAACACAACGCGCTTAACACCATCTCTCAGCAATCGCTTCTTGAAATTGATAATCAGGCCGACCCGCAACTTCGTTAATCTCAGATAGGTCAGCATCTGCGCCGTAAACACGTCTTCGAAGCGCGCTATGAGGAGCACACGGCATGCCGCCACCGATCAGGCCTGTTTGTGATTGCTGGGGCGAACGGTGTTGCGAATTCCGCGATCGCTTGCGGGTTGTCTTGTTGAAGATATTGCTCCGTGGTCTCGGTGCCCTCCGAGGTTAACGTCCGTGGACCCGTTCAGCTAAGATGTAAGGCTTTGCTGCCCTGGAGATGCGAATGAAAGCACTTAGGAATTGCGTACTGGCTGGTGCGGCGTGTGCCGGCCTCCTGGCCTTCCAACCGGCGCCGGCCGCACAAACCGGCCCGACCGTCGATCCCGCGCTCTACAGCGGCATGCGGTGGCGCAGCGTCGGTCCCGCGCGCGGTGGGCGATCGCTTGCCGTCGGCGGCAGCGAGGCGCGCCCGCTCGAGTACTGGTTCGGCGCCACCGGCGGCGGCGCCTGGAAGACCACCGACGGCGGCTCCAACTGGACGCCGATGACCGACGGCAAGATCGCGACCTCATCGATTGGCTCGCTCGCGGTCTGCCAGGCCAATCCCGACGTCGTCTACATCGGCGGCGGCGAGACGCAGCTGCGCGGCAACATCATCCAGGGCAACGGCGTCTACAAGACCGCCGACGGCGGCGTGAAGTGGGACCATCTCACCGACCTCCGCGATTCGCAGGCCATCGCCCGTCTGCGCGTGCATCCGACCAATTGCGACGTCGTCTACGCGGCCGTGCTCGGGCAGATCTACAACGAGCATCCGCAGCGCGGCATCTTCAAGTCCAGCGACGGCGGCAAGACCTGGCGCCGCACGCTGTTCCGCGACGAGAAGACCGGCGGCGTCGACCTGTCGATCGATCCGAAGAACCCGAACGTGATCTTCGCGTCGCTGTGGGAAGCCAATCGCACGCCGTGGAGCATGTCGAGCGGCGGCCCCGGGAGCGGCCTGTTCAAGTCCACCGACGGCGGCGATACGTGGAGCGAGATCACCAAGAACCCCGGCCTGCCCACCGGCTTGTGGGGCAAGGTCGGCGTCTCGGTGTCGGGCGCCGACGGCAATCGCGTCTACACGCTCATCGAAAACGAAGCGGCGGGCGGCCTGTATGTGTCCGACGATGCCGGCGCGAGCTGGAAGATGATCAACGACAACCGCAACATGCGTCAGCGCGCGTTCTATTACACGCGCCTCAATGCCGATCCGGTTGAGAAGGACACCGTCTACATCCTCAATGTGCAGTTCTTCCGGTCTACCGACGGCGGCAAGACGGTCACCAATATCCAGGTGCCGCACAGCGACAACCATGACCTCTGGATCTCGAGCACCGACAACAAGCGGATGGTGCAGGGCAATGATGGCGGCGCCAACGTCAGCGTGAACCGCGCCGCGACGTGGACGGGGCAGGACTATCCAACCGGCCAGTTCTACAACGTGTTCACCACGAAGCACGTGCCGTACCACATCTGCGGCGCGCAGCAGGACAACAGCACCGCGTGCGTCGGCAGCCAGGCCAATCCCGGCGCGGGCGAGGGCAGCCTGCCGCCGATCTTCTACGCGGTCGGTGGCGGCGAAAGCGGCTACATCGCACCTGATCCACGCGACCTCAACGTGTTCTTCGCCGGCAGCTACGGCGGATACCTGAGTCGCCTGGATCGCGAGACCGGCCAGCAGCGCTCGATCAACATCTATCCCAACAACCCGATGGGGTATTCGTCGATCGACATCAAAGAGCGCTTCCAGTGGACCTACCCGATCGTGTTTTCGCCGATCGACCCGAAGGTGCTCTATGCCACGTCGCAGCACGTGTGGCGCACTACCAACGACGGACAGAGCTGGGAACGCATCAGCCCGAACCTGGCGCGATCGGATCCGAAGACGATGCAGGCATCGGGCGGCCCCATCACGAAGGACCAGACCGGCGTGGAAACCTACGCCGTGGTCTTCACGCTCGCGCCATCGCGGCAGGACATCAATACGCTGTGGGCGGGCTCGGATGACGGCTGGGTGCACGTCACCCGCGATGGCGGCAAGAACTGGGAGCGCGTCACGCCGTCGGATCTGCCCGAGTTCGCGCGGATCAGCCTGATCGAGGCGTCGCCGCACCAGAACGGCGTCGCGTATCTCGCCGCCAATCGCTACCAGATGGGCGA
>JALDXK010000654.1:0-3667 GCA_032155105.1 Acidobacteriota bacterium | reverse complement strand
GTCTGGACGATCGACGCCGACGGCGGAAACCCGCGCACGCTGGCCTCGAGTGACCTGAGCGACAGCTTCCACCTCACCTGGTCCCCAGCGACTCCGATTCTTTATCAGCAGCCGGGGAATCGCAATTACTACGAGCTCGATCCAGAGACGGGGCGCGAACGCCTCTTGCTCAGGAGACCGGTCGGCTGGATTTTCTCGCCGATTCATTCTCCCGACGGCCAGAAAATCGCCGTCGCCTGGAGTGGCCGCCCTAATCGGGGCATCTGGATTATCGACGTCAAAAACCGTGGCGAAATGCCGGTGTACGTGACGGCCGCTGCATCAGCGACGCCGATCGGATGGTCTGCTGACGGGCGCTCGATCTACGTCGTCGAAGGGAAGAACTCGACCTACCGCGGTCTGACGGGGCCCTCGGGAGAAACCATCACCGGTACACGGATTCTGAGCGTGCCGGTGAATGGCGGCGCCGTGCAGACTGTCGCCGATCTTCCGTTCAAGGAGATCGGTAGCATCGCCATGGCCCCGGACCGCCGCAGGTTTGTCGTGACCGTCTACTCGTCGCAGTCCGATGTCTGGGTGGTCGACAACTTCGATGGCTCGCGCGAACCGAGAATTCCCAGAGAATCCTCATCGCGAGACTAGTCGCCGGAGTGTCAGGCCACCGCGGCGGACCGGTGCTGATCCGCGAGTTCGCGCAGGGCGGACCTGCCGCAATGGCGCGTGCCATCGTCAACCAGCAGCCTCGCCCACCACGACGCATCGAACGACGTCACGTTCGCGCGCAGGATTCGCATCCGCTTGGCCTGCTCGACCGGTGCCATGCTGAGCGCGCCGGCAATGGCGTCCGCCGACTGGTCGACCTTGAAGGGATTCACCAGGACGGCTGCGCGAAGCTGCTGCGCCGCTCCCGCGAACTGGCTGAGCACCAGCACTCCGCGGTCGTCGTTGCGGGCCGACACGAACTCCTTGGCGACGAGATTCATGCCGTCGTGCAGGCTGCCAACGTAACAGACGTCCGCGGCACGGTAGTACCGATACACGTCGGCCGGTTCATGGTGATGCTCGAGGAGCCGAATGGGCGGGCCCGCCGGCGTGCGGAATCGGGCGTTGACGCGCTCACACGTCTCGATCACCTGCGCACGGGCGGCGCGATAGGCGGTGAGGCAGTCGCGGCTCGGTTCCGCGACCTGCACGAACGCGAACCGTCCAACGAGTTCCGGCTGCACCTCGAGCAGCCGCTCGATCGCGAGAAATTTCTCGTTGATGCCTTTGGTGTAGTCCATCCGATCGATGCCGATGCCCAGCCGCACACCTGGCGGCAAGTCAAGATCGCGGCAGACCTGCTCGCGACATGCTGGCGCGGATGGTGTCGACAACATCGCCTCGTGTGCGCAGTCGATACCGACCGGGTAGGCACGGACCGCGGTCATGCGGCCGCGATACGCAACCGTGCCTTCATTCAGATCAACCTCCGCACCGGGCAAGGCTTCAACACAGCCGAGAAAATTCCGGCAGTCATCGTCGGTCTGAAATCCGACAATGTCGCTGCCAAGGAGACCTTCAACCAGGTCGATCGCCCACGGGCACATCCGGAACGTGCGCAGGCGCGGCCATGGAATGTGCCAGAAGGCCACCACCCGGCTCCGCGGCAGCCACTGCCGAAGGATACGTGGTGCCAGTGCGAAGTGGTAATCCTGCACGAGCACGAGGGGCGAACCTCCGTCGGCCTCGCCGGCCACCACGGCGGCAAACCTGGTGTTCGCCGCCCGATAGGCCTCGAAGTCGTCGCGCCGGAACACCGGCGTCACGTCCACCTTGTGACACAACGGCCAGAGTCCTTCATTCGCGAACCCGTAGTAATAGCCGCGGTACTCGTCGTCAGGCATTGGGACGTACCTGACGCGGTACTGTGGATTGGCGGGCGGCACGTTGATGCCGCCGAGTTCGTCGACCACACTCGTGTCGGCGGTCCCGGCGGCATGTGCCACCCATGTTCCTGAATAGGCCTCGAGCAGCGGCTCGAGCGCGGTCACCAGGCCGCTCGCCGATCGCGTGGCGACAGCGCGGCCGCGTGACCATTCGTGCTTGAACGGGGCGCGATTCGCCAGCACGATCACGCGGTCTCTGAACTCAGCCATGGTCACCTCCACGTGCGTTGACAACGCATGCCTGGAGTATTCGCCGCCGGCTGCGGCGGGGCCATCGGGTGGACTAGGGAGAAGATTTTCTTTTTCGGGGGAGGCCGATGAGGTTAGGGCATACCGCCTTGACAGGATGCTCAGCACAGGATGAAAGTCGTACGCTGGAGCGATGGAGATGAGATGCGGCTGAAAACGTGGGTAGTCGCTGCGCTTGGCCTGGGCAGCCTCGTCGTTTTGATCGCGGTTTCGATGCTGGCGTCCGCGCGGACGGCTCAGGATATCTACGCGCAGCTCGACCAGCTCAACAATCACCATCGTCGCGTCGAGGAGAACCTTCGCCGTCTGCGTGGCGACGTCAATTTGTCGGGCATCTTCGTGCGCGACTATCTTCTCGACGTCGCACGAGAGCGGGCGCCCGAGTACCGTGAACAGATTGCCGAGTTTCGCCACACCAACATGGCCACGCTCGCCGAACTGAAGACGCTGATCGAGCACGACGATCGGATCGACAGCCTCCAGACCAAGCTCGATGACTACTGGCAGACGTTCGATCCGCTCTTCGACTGGACGACCGCGGAGAAAATCCTGCAGAGTGCGACCTTCCTTCGCCGCGAAGTGGTGCCCCGCCGGGAGGCGGCACTGACGATTGCCCGTGAGATCGAAGAGCTCAACAACGGCAACCTGATAGCCCAGCAGCAGGAAGTGGCGCGGCGTCAGAGCGTCGTGCGCGATGAGTTGCGCCAGTTGCTGTGGCAAACGGTGTTACTGGGCCTGGGTGTCTCGATGGTCGTAGTGTGGCGGCTGCGGGTACTGGAACGGCGGTCGGACCAGGCCGAGGGCCAGATGCGCGAGCTGTCGCAGCAGCTCGTCAACGCGCAGGAGGAAGAGCGGAAACACCTGTCTCGCGAGCTGCACGACCACGTGGCCCAGGTGCTGACGGGACTGCGGATGGAACTGGGCCGCATCGAGCGCTTGAGCCCGCCCGTTGCGTCGGTGGTGGGTGAGTGCAAGAGCCTGGTTGACGAGATGTTCCTGACCGTTCGCAGCCTTGCGCTCGGCCTTCGCCCCAGCATGCTCGACGACCTGGGCCTGCAGGCGGCACTCGAATGGCATGTCCGCGATTTCATGTCGCGGTATGCGATCAACGTCGAGCTGCGCATGGCCGGCGACTTCGATCGGCTGCCCGAGAGTCATCGCACCTGCGTCTATCGCGTGGTGCAGGAAGCGCTGACCAATTGCGTGCGCCATGCCGACGCCCACCATGTCGCAGTCGAGGTCAACACCACCGACCGCGAACTGCACCTGTCGGTTAGCGACGATGGCGTGGGCCTGAACCCGGCGCATCGCGGCCGGGGCCTTGGCTTGATTGGGATTGAGGAGCGCGTCAAGGAACTGCACGGCACCGTGATCATCTCGCCCGAAGGGACGCGAGGCACGGTGGTCGCCGTGCGCCTGCCGTTACCGGCGCCGCTAACGGAGGCACAACTTGCGCGTGCTGCTAGCTGACGACCACAGCATCGTCAGGC
>JALDXK010000653.1:0-3718 GCA_032155105.1 Acidobacteriota bacterium | reverse complement strand
CCTGATGCTGTTGCGTACCCACACCAGCGCAATGCAGATCCGGCACATGGAACAGCACGCGCCACCGGTGCGTCTCGTCGCGATCGGCCCCGTCTACCGCAAGGACAATCTCGACCTGACGCACACGCCGATGTTCCACCAGGTCGAAGGGCTGGTCGTCGGCAAGGGTGTTACGCTGGCCGATCTCAAGGGCACGCTGATCGCGATGGCCGAAGCGTTGTTCCCTTCGATTCACGGCACTGCCGCGAGCGACAGTGCCGCTCACTCAGGGCAAGTGGCCGTCAGGTTCCGTCCGAGCTTCTTCCCGTACACCGAGCCGAGCGCCGAGGTCGACATCCGCTGCTTCCGCTGCAAGGGCGCGGGCTGCCCGATGTGCAAGAAGACCGGCTGGATCGAGATCCTCGGCAGCGGCATGGTGCACCCCGCGGTGTTCGAGGCCGTCGGCTACAACCCGGACGAGGTCACCGGCTTCGCGTTCGGCATGGGCATCGAGCGCGTCGCGCTCCTCAAGTGGGGCGTCGAGGATATCCGGCTCTTCTACGAGAACGACCTGCGGTTCCTGGAGCAGTTCGGATCATGAAGGTCCCGCTGTCCTGGATCCGCGAGTTCGTCGACATCACCGCGTCCGCCGAGGAGATCGGCAAGCTGATGAGCGTGCGCGGGCTCGCGCTCGAAGGGCTCGAACCCTTCGACTCGCCGCCGGGACTCCCGCCCGACGGCTCGCTCAGGGCAAGCCGCGAGCCAGATGTCGTCATGGATTTCGATGTCACCGCGAATCGTCCTGACTGTCTGTCGGTGATCGGCATCGCGCGCGAGATTGCGACGGCGTACCAATTGCCCATGAATCCTGCAGCCATAGCCCCCGGCTTCAGCCGGGGTATCGGCGGGGGCAATGCTGCGGGCGGCGTTCCGGTCACGATCGATGAGCCGGAATTGTGCGCGCGCTACGTCGGCGGCGTCGCAACCGTGAAGGTCGGGCCGTCGCCGCAGTGGATGCAGGATCGGCTGATCGCGTGCGGCATCCGCCCCATCAGCAACATCGTCGACATCACCAACTACGTGCTGCTGGAACTGGGTCAGCCCATGCACGCGTTCGATCGCGCCAGGTTGGGCGGCGGTCGTATCGTCGTGCGCCGCGCCAGGGCCGGTGAGGCGATCAAGACCCTCGACGGCAAGATGAGGACCCTCACCACGGACATGCTGGTCATCGCCGATGCGGAACGCGCACAGGCGATCGGCGGCGTCATGGGCGGCGTCGATTCAGAGGTCTCCGACGCCACCTCCCAGATCGTGTTCGAGGCCGCGTGGTTCAACCCGGCGTCGATTCGCGCCACGAGCAAGGCGCTGGGCCTCAAGACGGAAGCGTCGACGCGTTTCGAGCGCGGGATGGATCGCACGGCGCCGCCGCGGGCGATGGCGCGCGCGCTCGAGCTGATCGAGAAGATCAGCGCTGGAAAGGCCACAGCTGCCGTCACCGACGTCTACCCGCGCCCGCATCAGCCGCAGACGGTGCCGCTCGAGCAGCGTCGCATCATCGGTCTGCTTGGCATGGACGTGCCGGATGCGAACGTCGAGCGCATTCTGGGGTCCCTCGGTTTCGAGGTTCAGTCCACCTTGGCGCCGCCGATGGATGCCGCCGGCGCTCCGGCGCGACACGGCGGCTGGAACGTGCTCAGCCCGCCGTGGCGGGTGGACATCCATCGGCAAGTCGATCTGATCGAGGAAGTCGGCCGGCATCATGGGTTCGAGCACCTGCCGGCGACGTTCCCTGGCGTGGAAGTGGCGCCGCCGCCGTCGGATCCGCGCCTTGCTCGCGATCGACGCATGCGCAACGCGCTGCTCGGCATGGGCTTCTCCGAGACGATCACGTTCGCGTTCATCGAAGCTACCGCTGCCGAACCGTACCTGGATGACCAGCCGCCGGTGACGCTCGCCAACCCGCTGTCGGAAAAATTCGTGGTGATGCGGCCGAGCCTGCTGCCCGGCCTGGTCGACGTGCTCAGCCACAACCGCCGTCACGGCCGGCCCGACGTGCGCATCTTCGAGATCGGCACGCGCTTCACGCCGGCCGGCGAAACACGCGGCGCGGCGTTCGCGTGGATGGGCCTCGGCACGCCCGATCATTGGAGCGGCGCGCGGCGCGCCGTGGACTTCTCGGACGTCAAGGGCGTGGTCGAACAACTCGCGACGCTCGCCGCGGTGGACGTCACGTTTTCCGAGGCCGAGCGGCCATTCCTCGTGCGCGGGCGCGCCGCGAACATCCTGATCAACGGCGCGGTGGTGGGCGTGCTCGGCCAGTTGGCGCCGGAGATCGGCGAATCGCGCGACCTGCCCGCGGCAAGCGAGGTCTACGCTGCCGAAGTCAACCTCGACGCGGTGACGGCGGCCGCACCCATCGAGACGCGGCGCGCGGCGCCGCTGCCGCGGCATCCGTTCGTGGTCCGCGACGTGTCGATGCTCGTCGCGAATACCTTGTCTGCCGAATCGGTTCGTGGCACCATTCGGTCGGCCGCACCAAGTACGCTCGTGCAGGTGCGCGAGTTCGATCGTTACGAAGGCAAGGGCATTCCGGAGGGCAGCGTCAGCCTCTCGTTCAGGCTCACGTTCCAGTCTCCCGAGCGCACGCTCACGGACGACGAGGTGCAGGCGGCCATGCAGACGATCGTGGACGCGCTGACGCGCGAGTTACAGGCCGTGCAACGCTAGCCACCGATTAGACACCGATTAGACACCGACCAAAAAATAGCGATATGGCGACCAAGACCACCACCCCCGGACTCGAATCCATCGATCGGCTCGAAGAGAAGATCAAGCTGCTCGTGAACACCATCGTGCGCATCAAGGGCGAGCAGGCCCGGGTCGCCGAGGAGAACGGCAAGCTCCGGGCGGAGATCGAGACGCTCAAGGCGAAGGTCGACACGGCCGAGAGCGCCGGCGCTGAAGTGATGACGCTCCGCGAGGAGCGCGACCTGATCAAGAGCCGGGTCACCGACATGCTCAAGCAACTCGACGGGCTCAACCTCTAAATGGCCGACAAGCGGGTCGTTCAAGTCGAGGTTCACGGGCAGAGCTACCCGATTCGGACCGAGCTTGATCCTCACTACGTCGAGGAGCTCGCCCAGTTTGTCGAGTCGCGGATGGCGCTGGCCGCCAAGGCGTCGCCGTCGAGCGATGCGGTCGGGCTCGCCATCCTCACGGCGCTCAACATCACCGACGAGTACTTCCGCACCCGCAACAGCCTGACGAACAGTTCGGGCACGCTGGCGGCGCGAACCGAAGCGTTGGAAAAGATCGTCGACCAGGCCCTCGCGCTCGCCGAATAAGTCAAGTTCGTTCTTTGTTCGCCCTCTCGCTTGACCGCGTCCCCACGCGCGCCTAATATCGAACCTCCTGCTTTGCTCGTGATGGTTAGGAGGCTCGTCTGAGCCGATGTTCTTAACCCAAGCGAGTTGCGAAGCCATGTGGTGTGCATGCCTCCGCGGAGAGGAAGCCTGAAACGTGGTTACTACAGCAGCTCCACCTGCTTACGCAGGTTCAGCGATCCTCCCCACACGGCAAAGCGGGTACTTTTCTTGACCGTCGCGGACCTGGGTGAACACGCGTTGCTGGCGCGGCTCTTAGCGCGCCTGCCCCGCCCGTCCGCGTCGGTACTGGTGGGCCCTGGAGACGACGCGGCGGTGGTCGCGACGGCACGGAACGCACGGCTGGTCGTGACGAC
>JALDXK010000652.1:0-3718 GCA_032155105.1 Acidobacteriota bacterium | reverse complement strand
GCACCCAGGCGAAGTAGATCGTGCACAGCAGCGGCGAGGGCAGCGTGACGTAGCGGTTGGCGAACGCCGCGGCTGACGACGTCCCGCGCGCGAGCCCGGTCGCGAGGGCCATCGACAGGATCCCGCCCGCCAGACACGCGATACCGGCGACGCACTGGGCGCTGGCCAGGGCGAACTGGTCGTCCAGTCCCGGCCCGAAGGTGCGCAGGTGAAGATCGACGGCGAGGTGAAAGGCAAGACGCCGCTGACCGTCCGCCTCGATGCCGGCGCGCATGTCATGGAAGTGCAGAGCGGCAAGTCCGAGCCGCGCGTGATCCCGCTGATGATCACCGGCGGCGTGCAGACGTCGCAGTACGTCGAACTGCAGAATGTCGCCAACACCGGCGCGCTCGAGATCAAGAGTGAGCCCGCCGGCGCGCGCGTGACGATCGACGGACGACCGCGCGGTACCACCCCTGTCACCGTTCGCGACCTCACGGCCGGCGACCACACTGTTGTGCTCGAGGTAGGAGGCCGAAAAGTGCAGCAGTCGGTACGCATAGAAGCCGGCGGCACGCAGCAACTGGTGGTGCCACTACGCCGGTGACACGGTTTTACACACAGTTTTACGGTTTGGTTTGATAGGATTCGTGGGTTCCTGGATGCTGAAGCGCGCACTCATACCGGCTCTCGGCCTGCTCCTGGTCGTGGCGTCATCAGCCTTCTGGCTCGTGACCGCCGCCGACTCGTCGGCCACGGTACGCATGCCCGGGCACGACGTGGCGCTCGCGAAGGACTCTGATCTGCTGACCGGCGTCGTTCCCGCGCGCACCACCATCGCCGACCTGTTCGACAACCACCTGATTGCACGCGCGGAAGGCACGTTGCTGGTGTCGTCGGTGGCGTCGGCCATCGACGTGCGGCGCCTGCGCGCCGGCCAGCCCTACATGCTCGATCGCCTGCTCGATGGCCGCGTCCGCAGGTTCGAATACGAGATCGACAACGACCGCCGCCTGGTCGTGTCGCGCGCCTCGCTCGAAGGCGCGCCCCGCTTCATCGCCATCGTCGACCGGATTCCCAAGCAGGCCGAGGTCGTGGCGGTCGAGGGCGAGATCAATCGCGACACCAATTCGCTGGTGGCGACACTCGACAAGGCGGGCGAGCGCATCGAGCTCGCGCTGGCCATGGCGGATGTGTTCTCCGGCGAGATTGATTTCAATGCGGATCTGCAGCCGGGCGATCGCTTCCGCGTCCTGGTCGAGCGCCAGACCCGCGAAGGCAAGTTGTCGGGCTACGGTCCGATCCTCGCCGCCGAGTTCGTCAACGACGGCCGCACCGTGAAGGCGATTCGCTTCACGCCCGAGGGCGGCTCACCCGCGTACTACGACGAACAGGGCCGCTCGCTGAAGCGCTTCTTCCTGAAGTCGCCGTTGAAGTTCGAGCCGCGCATCACGTCGCGCTTCTCGAGCTCGCGCAAGCATCCCGTCCTCGGCTACGCCCGCGCCCACAACGGCGTCGACTACCGCGCGCCCTCCGGCGCCCCGGTCGGATCGGTCGCGCCGGGCGTCGTCACAATGGCCGGGTGGACGTCCGGCGGCGGCCGCACCGTCAAGGTCCGCCACCCGAACAACTACGAGACCGAGTACCTGCACCTGTCGGCGATCGCCGTGCGCGCCGGCCAACGCGTGTCGCAGGGCGACCTCGTGGGCCGGGTCGGCATGACCGGGCTCGCCACCGGCGTGCACCTGCATTACGGGTTGAAGAAGAACGGCCGCTACGTGAACCCCGTCGTCGAGCACCGCAACATGCCGCCGGGCGAGCCGATCCCCGCCGCGTTCGTGAGCGTGTTTGCGTCGGAGCGCGACGGCTACTTCGCGCTGCTCGCCGATCCCGCGCGCCGTCTCGCGGCTGATAACTAAGCGCGCTCGCTTCTGCGTCGCTCACTGCTGTTTCGGCTCGCTTCCGAGAACACGGAGAAGTACGGAGAACACGGAGGGTGCCGGCACTCATGCCCGCTACCCTGTACTCTCCGTGCCCTCCGTACTCCTCCGTGCCCTCGGAAGTATTGCCTACCGGAACGTCCAGCCCACGCCGAACTTGAAGTCCGGCGAATCGATCGCGCCGATCTTGAACTCGAAGAACAGGCCGCGCGACTGCTCCGCGCCGACGAGGATGTTGAACCCGGCATCGGTCTCGGTGTCGACATCGTCCACCATCACGATGTTCAGCGCCGGGCCCGCGCCCGCGTAGAGGCGCCAGCCGCTTCGCGACGGGAACTTGTAGAGGAACTCCATGTTCGCGCCGATCAACACGAGGTCGTCGCCGAATCCCACTTCGACGTTAGGACGGAAGTACAGGGCATCGATCAGCGGCGACGTTTCGTAGTGCCCACCAAAGTAAAACTGATCCGGATCAACGGACAGGCCACCGCGTATGCCGCCGCCTTGCGCGGCCGCGGGTGTGGAAGAAAAGACCACTAGCCCGAGCAAAAATGACAGGGTTTTCACCAAACGGGTCACTGCGTGCCTCATGCACTCCTCCAACCCGTGAGTTTTTGCAAGACGCCTGCCGCTCCACCGGGGATTCGGCGGCACGCGCACTCTATAATTGAAGGTTCATGTCTGCCATTTATCCGTTCGCCGCGCTGCGGCCCACTCCGAAAGCCGCTGCCGCGGTGGCGGCGGTGCCGTACGACGTCGTCAACACCGAGGAAGCGCGCACGCTGGCCCAGGGAAACCCCGTCAGCTTTCTGCATGTCTCTCGCCCCGAAATCGATCTTCCCCCCGGCGCCAATCCGCACGGCGACGCCGTATACGATCTGGCCGCGAAGAATTTCTCGACGCTCAAGGCCGAGGCGCCGCTCGTCATCGAAGAGACGCCGAGCTTCTACGTCTACCGCTTGCACCTGGCCTCGCACGTCCAATCGGGCATCGCCGCCTGCTACTCGATCGACGAATACGACCGCGACCTGATCAAGAAGCACGAGAAGACGCGGCCCGACAAGGAAGACGATCGCACCCGCCACATGCTCGCCATCGGCGCGCAGACCGGACCGGTGTTCCTCACGTATCGCGCGTCGAAAGCCGTCGACGCCATCGTCGATCGCATCGTGAAGGGGCCGGCACTGTTCGACTTCACCGCCGCGGACGGCGTGCGTCACGAGATCTGGCAGTCGCCCGCAACCGAGAACCAGGCGATTGCCGACGCGTTTGCGAAGATCGACGCACTCTACATCGCCGACGGCCACCATCGCGCGGCGAGCGCCGCCCGCACCAGGCGTGTGTTGAAGGAAAAGGAAGCTTCTGTGCCTTCTGCGGCCCTGGAATCTGCGCCCCTGGGATCTGAGGCCGATCGCGTGCTGGCGGTGGCCTTCCCCGACAACCAGATGCAGGTGCTGCCGTACAACCGCGTGGTCACCGACCTTGGCGGCCTGTCGCCGGCGGCGTTCCTCGACGCGCTGAAGAAACAGTTGTCGGTGCGTGACGGCGGTCCCGCGACGCCAACCGGCAAGGGCACGGTGGCGATGTACCTGGACGGCAAGTGGTACTCGATTGCCATGCCCAGCCGCGCTGACGCGCTCGACGTCGACCTCCTGCAGTCGTCCATCCTGGAACCGATCCTGGGCATCGGCGACGTGCGCATCGACAAGCGCATCGACTTCGTCGGCGGCATTCGCGGCACGAGCGAGCTCGAGCAACTGGTGAACGCAGGCAAGTTTGCCGTGGCGTTTTCCCTGTAT
>JALDXK010000651.1:0-3729 GCA_032155105.1 Acidobacteriota bacterium | reverse complement strand
CTCGCGGCCAGCGTCGGCGCGAGTTCGTCGCTGGTCTCCGCTTCCGGCCGCACGAACGAGGGCGGTTCCGGCAGCGAGTCGAGCGCGGCAATCTTCGCCACGGTGCCTGGCACCGTGGCCACGTGCAAGGCCAGTTGGCCAAGGGACATCGACTTGGGATGCGGCTTCCACGACAAGTGCGCCTGCGGCACCCGCTCGAGGACCCTGCGAGTGGCCGGCGCTTCCTGGTCGAGCTCCGCGAGTAACACCTCGATCATCGTCATGGCAGTCGCTCCGTTGGTGACTATTGTGATTCCGCGGCGCGCTTGACGCGGTGGTGAAGCGCCGACCAGCCCGGCGCCATGTGCTCGCGGAACTCGTCGGGCACCGGGCCGATCAGCGAATGCTTGAAGGTGATCAGCGTGCCGCGCTCGACCTCGGACAACCGGTAGATGAGGTGCGAGGTGGCGCCGGTCGAGACGAACAGCGGGCCCCAGATCTCGAGCAGCGACGGCCGCTTGATGCTTTGCACGAATCCCCACAGGTGACCGTTGTCGCCGCCGAGGTCGCGATACCAGCGCCCGCCCGGCGCGGGCTCGATGATCATCGGCAACAGCTTGCCTTCCGGCGTTTCGTTCTGGCGGCCGAGCTGCGTCAACAGCGACGCGAACGTCGTGTCGGGTGAGGCCTGCACGAGGATTTCTTCACTGATGACAAACGCGTGCGTGTCGCTCGCTGGTAGTGTCGTGGTCATTTCCTGCCCTCCGCGTGTGACTTGATGCGGCGCAGTTGGCTGCGCCAGTACTGTTCGAACAAACCGGTCCATTCGTGAATGCCGCGCAACCCGTCGGCGTTGGTGCGATACAGGGTCCGCCGTCCATCGCGCCGCGCGTTCACGAGCCCGACATCGAGGAGCACGCCCAGGTGCTTCGACACCGACGGCTGGTTCAACTCGAGCGCGTCGGCGATATCGCCAACAGCGCGCTCTTCAGCCGCCAGGAACTCGAGGATGTGGCGCCGGCGTGGTTCCGCGACGGCGTTGAACGGGTCCGAGGTGGTCGAGGCGCGAGGCACGAGGCGAGTTATATATTCCTATATCGGAATAAGTCAAGTCTGCCCACCGAGGCGTTAGGATGAGCTGGCAGGAGGGCCCATGGATCGCTCGTTCAAGTACGTGGTCGTCGGCGTGACCGTGCTGATCGCCGGCATTTTCGTTGCCGCCGTGCCGGCGCAGCAACCGGCGCCACAGGAAACCGAGCTGCTGATGGAAGTGCGGCTCCTCAGACAGACGATCGAATCGCTGATGAGCACGAACACGCGCGTGCAGATCGTGTTTGGCCGCCTCCAGCTGCAGGACCAGCGCACCGCGACGGCGGAGCGCCGCCTCGACGAGGCGCGCAGCAATCTCGCGGCGGTGGTGACACGGGCCAGCGAGTTGAGCGATCGAGTCAAGGAGCTCGAAGACGCCTTGGGCAACACCGGGGGAAAGCCGGAGGAGCTGGAGGCGCTGCGCCAGGAGCTGGTGGGGGTGCGCCAGGAGCTCGCGCGCATTGAGACGGAACGGCTGCGCCTACAGGGGGAGGAAGCCGAAATCGCCGCGACGGTCAGCCTGGAGCAGGGACGCTCCGCGGATCTCAACCGCCAGATCGAGGACCTCGAGCGGGCGCTGGCGCCGAAACCGCAGTAACCCGGCTCCGGATCGTCACCAAGTCGATCGCCGGCTCAGCCGGCGTGCCGGGAGCCGTGGATACATACGTATGGGTGATAGAGTATGGACACCCATATGAAGACGACCGTCGACATCAGCGACGCCTTGCTCGATGCCGCCAGGCAGCTCGCGGCCCGCGAACGGACGACGGTCCGCAGCCTGATCGAAGAAGGGTTGCGGCATGTCATCGGTCGCCGCGGCCGCGCGAAGTACCGGCTGCGGGATGCCAGCGTGCCGGGCAAAGGGCTGCATCCCGACCTCGATGGCAAGGGCTGGGACGCTGTCCGCGACCGTATTTACGAGGGCGGCGACGCGTGATCGGCTTGGACACCAACGTGCTGGTGTATGCCCACCGGCGCGATGCCGAGTGGCATAAGGCGGCGCGGCAACGCGTGACCGAACTGGCAGAAGGGCGGGCGCCGTGGGCCGTCGCCTGGCCGGCCATTCACGAATTTCTCGCCATCGTGACTCACCCGCGCATCTATCGGCCGCCCAGCACCCTGGCCCAGGCCTGCGCCCAGGTTGACGCGTGGCTGGAATCGCCGTCGCTCGTGCTGCTGCACGAGTCGGGGGAACACTGGCCGACGCTGAAGCCCCTCCTGATCAGCGGCAAGATCGAGGGCGGGCGCGTGCACGATGCGCGCATCGCCGCACTGTGCCTCGCGCACGGCGTCACCGAACTGTGGAGCGTTGATCGCGACTTCAGCCGCTTCCCAGCACTCCGGACCCGCAACCCGCTGGCCAGCTAGACCGCGGCCAGTCCGTTACGTCACCGCCGCGCGGACCGCGAATCGCGGTTCTCGCCACGCTGCACTGTCGAGCACCTCGCGCAGGCGTTCGACGGCGTCCCACACGTCGACGAATCGCGTGTAGAGCGGCGTGAAGCCGAAGCGCAGGATGTCGGGCGCGCGGAAGTCGCCGATGATCCCGCGCTCGATCAACGCCTGCATGATCGCGTAACCATGCGTCGGGTGCGCGAACGAGACTTGGCTGCCGCGATAGGCGCCGGGACGTGGCGATGCCAGCGTGAGATCGTAGCCGGCGCACCGCTCCTCGACGAGCATGATGAACAGCTGTGTCAAGTCGGTTGACTTCTGCCCAATCGCCGCCAGCCCGCCGGCCGAGCCTGCCGCCAGCACCGTGTCCACGCCGCACTCGAGCGCCGCGAGCGACAACACCGGCGGCGTGCCGCAGATGAATCGCGCGATGCCGGCGGCCGGCACGTAGTCTGGCGTGAACGCGAACGGCGCCGCGTGACCGAGCCAGCCGGACAGCGGCGGTCGCCATTCAGCTTGGTCCATCCAGGCCGTGTGTTTCGGATGCGCCCACAGGAACGCGGGCGCCCCAGGACCGCCGTTGAGGTATTTGTAACCGCAGCCGACCGCGAAGTCCGCGGCGTCATCAGGTCCCCGGCCATGCAGGTTGACCGGAAGGGCGCCGGCCGAGTGCGCGAGATCCCAGATCATCAGCGCGCCCGCCTCGTGCGCGGCGCGGGTCACCTCCACCATGTCGAACATGAAGCCGGTGCGGTAGTTGACGTGCGTCAGCATCAGGATCGCGGTGTGCTGATCGAGAGTCGATGCGATGTCGCGGTGATCGACCAGCACCAGCTCCATGCCGTTGGCACGCGCGATGGTGTCGGCAATATAGAGATCGGTCGGAAAATTGGTGCGTTCAGAGATGATGATGCGCCTGGGCGGTCCCTCCTGCCGGCCGATCGCGATCGCCGCGCTCAAGACCTTGTGCAGGTTGATCGACGTCGAATCCGCGACTGCCACTTCTCCAGGACCGGCGCCGATCAGCCGCGCGATCTTGTCGGCGATACGTTCGGCGAGCGTGATCCAGCCCGCGGTGTTCCAGCTGCGAATCAGTCCCTCGCCCCACTCGACGTCGGCGACCTGCTGGATGCGACCGGGCGTGGCCGCTGGTGGAATGCGTTTCTCATTCCACATGAGGACCGTGTCGTAATCTGCAATGAGCAAGGCGACACCATCTTCGCGAAGCTCGATGGCGAGGGCTACCACGAGCTCAGCCGGGCGAAA